>NZ_VPCG01000082.1:0-5967 GCF_013418355.1 Acinetobacter sp. YH12151
AAATTTATATAAAAATTAAAAATAAAGAAGCAACTCTGCAAAAGTCAACAGACTCAAAGCCTAAAGAATCTAGTCCAAAAACTACTGAAAATAGTGCTGTGCCAGTAGAAATGAAGCAGGTAGCCATTCAGAAAAATATGGCTCCACAAGAAAAGCCAATTACTGTGATTAAGAAGCGAAAATTTGCTTTAAACAAGGATAAGTAACTTGTAATTTAAAATTATAAACAAAAACCCCTCTAAGTCTTGCAACTTAGAGGGGTTTTCAAGTAAATTCTGCGGTACGCAGTTATTTGATGCTCGAACATCAAGTAACGAAGATCATAAGGTTTGGCGACCGTTATGATTTCACCAAAAGGCTTGTACCTGAACTCTATTTTCACAATAAACAGTGTTTATATCAAGCCTCAAAATGATAAGTCTTCGTTAATTCGTGTTTTAAACCATCAAATAAGCATCCTAGATCGAGCTTTGCCCGCTTCTGCGTGTCCGTTTTACGGTCGGCATGCATTACGTGTGGTAGGAATAAGTGTCACTGGCGTATTGTAGCTATGGTCGAAAGGCTAAACCGCTTACAGGGGAACTTCACATAGGCGGAGCGTTGGGAGTAGTTACATAGGACTTGTTAAGTTGTAAGTTGGGGAAACCCTCGCAGAGATACAGGCAATGTAACGACAGGGAGCGCGTGGAGCGAAGTGCAAGACTTTGAGTCCTTGTCTGCATAGTCAGCAAAGCTATGTGCGGATACGACCGATATACGTGGCTCCGAAGCCAAATATATATAGGTAAATCGGCAATACTTAGGGGCTAGGTTATTTTTTTAAATGACCGCCCTTAGGGTGAGTATTGCCGAAACTCTCTCAACCGTTCACCAAAGCCAAAGCACGAAGTGCGACGCTTTGGGGGCGAGTTGAGAGAGTGAGCGCATTTGTTTTTAAGGCTTTTGATTTTATTTGAGTCTATATTTCTGTATAGTTTTACTGAACGAATTGCTGTATATTAAAACTATACAAAGGATGATTTTTTGTGATTGTAGATTTTAATCATAAGGGACTGGAACGTTTCTTTAAAACCAGTTCTACAGCAGGTATTCAGTCAGTACATTCAACCAAGTTAAAAAGACAATTAACTGCTTTGAATGAAGCGCAAAGTATTGATGAAATGAATTTCCCTGGATGGAAGCTTCATCCTTTGAAAGGTAAATTAAAAGATCATTGGTCAATTACGGTGAGTGCCAATTGGCGTCTGACTTTTATTTTTAAAGATGGCAATGCGTATATCGTGGACTATCAAGACTACCATTGAGGTGAATATGATGATGAATAATCCAGCTCATGCAGGTGAGTTAGTATCAGAATGGTTAGATGGCTTAAAAGAAGAAGGACAAGCGATCACCATTACAGAACTTGCTGAACGTATTCAAGTGACACGTCCATTACTTTCTCGAATTATTAATGGTAAAGCACCAGTAACCGCGGATGTAGCTTTACGCTTACATGATGCTTTGGGAATCAGTGCAGATCTGTTAATGCGTGTTCAATCTAAACATTCACTTTGGATGGAATCACAAAAACAGCGTCCACAGATTCAGCCATTTTTTGTAAGTTGTTAATAAATCTTTGAGACATCACATGGATATTTTTTTAAGTTTTTTAATAGGTATTCTCAGTGGTGTTATTAGTGGTGTTTATACAGGAATTATCTGTTCAAAGTATGCTGCTATAGAAGAGATAAAAAGAGAAGTTTTAAGAGTTATTAGACGAGTAGAATATGCTGATGGAAAATATATTAGAGGACATCATCCTAAAGATATTGAAGCTATTTTCCTTGCATCTTCAGAACTTTTAGGTATGGGACAAATTGAAGCCGGCAAAGTAATTAGAACGATATACAATAAAATGAGGGATGAATTTGATCAAAATGGTTATGGAAAACCTTTGACGCCTGATTTAATTGACGACTTTCAACCACAAGTTCGACTGCTTAAAATTAACAAAATAAAATTATTAAAATTTTGGTAGTTATTTCCTATATTGATCAAATTTTTTTAAAAATTCTACATCAACTATAATACAAATCAATTTAACAACGGATATTAATAAGTGAAAAAAATTAGTACCTTAATGTTGGGGTTAGCAATTAGCTCTAATATATATGCTCAAGAATTTGATTTCAGAGGAGCTATTCTAGGAATGACTTTGGATGAGTTCAAAGCATTACCTGCTATCAATGGAAAATTTTTTAGAGACGGGAAGGCTGTTTCTTGTACTGAAAAACAAGGAGACTTGGAGTGTACAAGAGCAGGAGATGATCCATTTAATCAAATTTATGGTTTCACAACAACGAATTATCTATTCCATAATAACCTGAATGGCCAACCTCAACTATATATGATTATGATGATGAGTGATTATAGGAATGCTTCTTTAGGAATAGCTGGGATGACTCAAAAATGGGGTAAAGGGGACACAGAGATAATTCCTGCTACTAATAGTTTGGGAATGGAGATTAAAAAGACAAAAGTAACTTGGAATAAGCCAAATTCTGAAATCACTTTAGAATCGCCATGCAGTAGCCTTAAATATCTATGTATTATTTATAAACATAAACAAATTTACACCCAACTTTTGAAAGAAGAGAAACGTGAAAATTCTTTTTAATATTTATCCCATCTTATAGTTTTCCTACAATTAACATAATGCAGATTATACGAAATGCAAATTTTTATTTCATATAAATCATTGACTTATCGTGTATAAAAAAGCCCAATCAACCCCGATTGGGCTTTTTTTATGATTATTCATGTTCCACGCTCAATAAGTAAGCAATGTTCCACGGTTTTAAGTAGCTTAACTGCATAATCAATTATTTTGTTTTTCAGTCTTTTTACGTTGATTTAACACCTCTTGCCCTAAGTCTTTCCAAATCTGCCATTTCATATCGTTAGGATCAATCTCTGCTGTTTTAAGTAGTATACCGAGCAGTTCGGCAGGGTCCCGTTTATCTAGGTTAGCAATTTCAAACAGTGCGCCTAACTGGATCAGGTGACGAGTACGCGCTTTACGTTCAGCTTCTTTTTCAGCATTCAATAATTTTCTAACCACTACCTTTTGTTTATTTGCTCGATCTATGGCTTTTTCTGCTTTGATCAGTGCATTTAATTTCTTTTCTTGTTCAGGTGTTCGATATTGAATTTGAGCAATTTCCAATAAAAGTTTTTGAGCATCACTCGGATTTTTTAAAGCAGAAATATAGGTTAGTCTTTCTGAAAGCCATTCATTCGTCATATTCAATTCCTTAATTCAGATACCGCATAAGCACAGGCTCAATTCTCAAAGAACGATAACAAAATAATTACGTCCAATGTCCGCAATTTTGTTAAAGTTCGTTCTAGAGAAGTTCGCCTGTACTTCCATCAAAAATTTGATGGCGCGCTTAGACGTTTCTCAATTTCATTGAGAAACCTAAGCACGTTAGGGACTTCATCCCTAAAACCCTGAAACTTCTTTTTTTCGTTCAATTGAAAATTGAATGAAAAAAAGAAGTACCAAAGCTAGGAGCAACAACATGCAACTAAAACAGGTATTGGGAAAGATCAAAGATATTATTTTTGGCGTGATCGCAGCACCGCTACTCATCCTCATTATGGTGCTTGCTTCGATACTCGATCAAAGAGCGTTTAAGAAGGAACGCAACCGAAAAAAGGAACAGGATAAAACCTAATGGCGATTGCTCGTTTAAGTGTCAAAGTCGGTAAGGCAGGAAAGGCAGCACCGCATGCCGAATATATAGATCGGGATGAAGAAAAAAAGAAAAAAGAGGAACAGGCTAAAACTGACCTTGAACATAGTGACTATGGAAACATGCCGAAATGGGCAGAACATAATCCGATTAACTTTTGGCAGGCAGCCGACCTTTATGAGCGCAAAAATGGTAGTACCTACCGAGAATATGAAATTGCCCTGCCTAGAGAGATGAATGCCGAGCAACGCCTAGAACTGGTTGAGGACTTCATTCAGTCTGAAATTGGCTCAAAATATCCGTATCAGTTTGCGATTCATAACCCTAAAGCAATGGACGGCAACGATCAGCCTCACGTTCACCTCATGTTTAATGAACGTCTACAAGATGGAATCGAGCGAGATCCAGAGCAATATTTTAAACGCTATAACAGCAAGAATCCTGAACGTGGCGGAGCTAAAAAAGACAATACAGGCAAGAGTTACCAGGAACGAAAAACCGATATTAAAGACCTACGCCAAAGATGGGCAGATTTATGCAACAGCCATTTAGAAAAACATCAAATTGACAGCCGTATTGATATGCGAAGCTACAAAGAGCAAGGCATAGAGAAAGAACCTGAGAAAAAACTGCTACCAAGCCAAGCGAAGAATCCTGAAATCAGGGAAGCCCTGCAACAGTCACGAACAGTCCATAAAGAGCTTGAACGACTTGATTTAGGCGACCCGAAAAAAGACCTGAAAGACCTTAAAGACAGTCCAATTTCAGACAAAGAAATTAAACAGGGTATTGAAAGCTTTAAGGCTGATTTTGATACCTTCAAACAGCTTGCTTTGAAACAATACAAAGAACAGCAGAAATTAGAACGAGAGCAACAGAAAACCATGAGTTATAAGGGGATGAGTCGATGACACCTGATGAAAAAAAGCTATATGCACTGATGGCAGTTGCAGAACAACAGCAAAACTTAGTTAATCAGGCCGTTAAAGAGCTTCAAATCACCGAGGAACGCATTCAGAAGGTCATCGCAGGGCAAACCCATCATACTGTATCAAAATCGCTAAATACGGGCTTACAGGAGGGTACAGCGGAACTTATTAAGACTGCCAAAGCACTTGGACATTTAAAAAATTCGATTGAATCAACCAGTGATCAATTTTCATGGAAGTTAATTACCATTTTCTTAGGTATTTTTTCAGTTCTCATACTGACTATGACGTGGCTATTTGCATCTTATATTAAGCCTTTAGAGAATATTCCAAAGATCGAGAGTTTAAGGCAGCAAGGTATTCAGTTTGATATTCAAAGTTGTGCCGTTGGAGAAGAGTCCAAGCCTTGCGTCCGAGTGATGAAAGAGCAGTGTGGCTATGGGAAGTATGGGGATTTATGCGTTATTGACCCCAAATAGCTAAATCTAAAAATGAAGGCTCTAAGCACTCATTTATAGTTTTTATTATGTTTTAAAATTAGTGGAAGTTAAGGAAATTATTATGTTAAAGCAATCAAGTTTAGAAAGAACAGAGTTTAAGGAAGAAGAACTTGCGCCCATTAAAAAGCTTGATTTAAATGATTTGAAAGTTCCTATGCCTAAAAACCTTGACCAGTTACTGATTTGGACATCCGAACTTGCTCAATATAATCATGCTCAATTCCTTGACCAAGCTGAACAGCTAAAACTTGTTGATGAAGATAATCTGGAAGAACAGGCGGAAATCAGTCAGAAGCTTAGGTTCTATAGAGGTAATGCGCTTATAGAAAACCAAATCAAAGATTTCTATTTGAAAAAGTTACTTGATCAAGGGGAGGCAACAGTTAAAGGTTATATTAAAAGTCCGACTAAGAAAAATACCCGATATGCTGTAATTTCTTATCATGACTATGATTTTGTAAGCTTTGCTACTCCAGAGATTCTTAATAAATTTCCAGCCGATCTCATCAATTTCGTGCAAAAGGAAGCACCTAAGACATTGGCAGATATATATCCTGAAGAAGCCGTATTCTTATCAGCTATCAAAAAATTTATAAAACCTTTTAAGGAACAGTATAAAAAACTGACTGATACAAACAGAGAAATTAAGGAGCACAATACAGTTGCTCATGAAATTTATATAAAAATTAAAAATAAAGAAGCAACTCTGCAAAAGTCAACAGACTCAAAGCCTAAAGAATCTAGTCCAAAAACTACTGAAAATAGTGCTGTGCCAGTAGAAATGAAGCAGGTAGCCAT
>NZ_VPCG01000083.1:0-5859 GCF_013418355.1 Acinetobacter sp. YH12151
AAATAATCACAAGCATGATGAGCGCAAAGCACTTTAAATGTGACTTGTTCCATTTTAGAGATTTGTTTAAGATAAGATATAACTCATTGAGATGTGTCATAGTATTCGTCGTTAGAAAACAATTATTATGACATTATTTCAATGAGTTATCTATTTTTGTCGTGTACAGAGAGTTTAGAGGAGATATCGCGATGCATACGCGGAAGGCAATAACGGAGGCAATTCGAAAACTCGGAGTCCAAACCGGTGACCTGTTGATGGTGCATGCCTCACTTAAAGCGATTGGTCCGGTCGAAGGAGGAGCGGAGACGGTCGTTGCCGCGTTACGCTCCGCGGTTGGGCCGACTGGCACTGTGATGGGATACGCGTCGTGGGACCGATCACCCTACGAGGAGACTCTGAATGGCGCTCGGTTGGATGACAAAGCCCGCCGTACCTGGCCGCCGTTCGATCCCGCAACGGCCGGGACTTACCGTGGGTTCGGCCTGCTGAATCAATTTCTGGTTCAAGCCCCCGGCGCGCGGCGCAGCGCGCACCCCGATGCATCGATGGTCGCGGTTGGTCCGCTAGCTGAAACGCTGACGGAGCCTCACGAACTCGGTCACGCCTTGGGGGAAGGGTCGCCCGTCGAGCGGTTCGTCCGCCTTGGCGGGAAGGCCCTGCTGTTGGGTGCGCCGCTAAACTCCGTTACCGCATTGCACTACGCCGAGGCGGTTGCGGATATCCCCAACAAACGATGGGTGACGTATGAGATGCCGATGCTTGGAAGAAACGGTGAAGTCGCCTGGAAAACGGCATCAGAATACGATTCAAACGGCATTCTCGATTGCTTTGCTATCGAAGGAAAGCCGGATGCGGTCGAAACTATAGCAAATGCTTACGTGAAGCTCGGTCGCCATCGAGAAGGTGTCGTGGGCTTTGCTCAGTGCTACCTGTTCGACGCGCAGGACATCGTGACGTTCGGCGTCACCTATCTTGAGAAGCACTTCGGAGCCACTCCGATCGTGCCAGCACACGAAGCCGCCCAGCGCTCTTGCGAGCCTTCCGGTTAGAGGCCGTCGACAATGATAATCTGGATCAACGGACCTTTCGGCGCCGGAAAGACGACTCTCGCTGAGCGGCTGCGCGATCGGCGTCCGAAATCGCTGATCTTTGACCCTGAGGAAATCGGGTTCGTGGTGAAAGAAACGGTCCCCATACCAGCGAGCGGAGACTATCAGGATCTCCCCTTGTGGAGGGGACTTACGATCGCTGCGGTCAGCGAGATTCGCAGGAATTACTCGCAGGACATCATCATCCCAATGACGCTCGTGCACCCGGACTATCTGACTGAGATACTCGACGGGTTAAGGCAGATCGACGATCAGCTGCTGCACATCTTTCTGATGCTTAACGAGGACCTATTGCGTCACCGGATCTCGAACCAGACCATGCATCCTGACC
Source organism: Acinetobacter sp. YH12151 (assembly GCF_013418355.1). NCBI lineage: Bacteria > Pseudomonadati > Pseudomonadota > Gammaproteobacteria > Moraxellales > Moraxellaceae > Acinetobacter > Acinetobacter sp. YH12151. The sequence continues at coordinate 1,444 of NZ_VPCG01000083.1, forward strand.
CGAATCGGAATGCGGAGATTCGAGAGTGGCGATTAGCGAATGTCGCCCGATGCTTGGCCGCAAGGGAACGGCTTCCGTCCACAACCCGTGTTCTCGATAGTGGTGCACACACCAGCGATGAACTTGCAGCGATGGTGCTCGACAGACTCGATCAGCGCACCTGATCGCCTTCGACGCCTGCGCAAAGGGTAGCGCGAGGGTGGTGGTCTCAGTCTGCTTTGCGATTATTCTCCTAAGCCGTACCGCCTGACGGTCGGTTTACGTGACGCGAATGGGCGACTTCCGTTTCGGAAAAGCACCACCGCGGCATAGAGACGCCAGCTGCCGAAGCCTCCGCCTTGAAGGGACACGAACCGTCGACCCGCAAGTTGGTCTACTAAGTGATTGAAATCCAAACGCTCAGGCAAGCGGGGTGTCGGCTGTAGCGTAACGTTAAATTATAGAACCTAAAGCTCCAAATGCTAAATGGTATCAAGGGGCCAAATAGCGGCGGCTACAGTCGCCGCCTTTAACGGATAACAACCCGCAACGACTTTCGAGCCTGATTGGCTTCGCACGGCCTAGACACCAGGGTTGCACATATTTCCAGCATACAATTACACTATAGCTGGATCAAGCCCAAGGTGCACGCCGTACTACGACGCACTTGATCTAAAGTTGGCCCTTATCTCATTGAGACGGATAAAGAAACTCCTCGCAAAGCTCGATTTGTGGCTTCAGCATCGCGGTTCGGCGGTGGACCGCCGTGGTCATCGGCTTCATCGGAGTGCTTCTCGTGGTCAAGCCGGGCTATCTGCCGTTCCAATTGGGTCATTTGGCTGCCATCGGCACCGGGCTGGCCACGGACGCGGCAATCATCATCCTCAGGCGCGTCGGCGGAAAGGTGAAGACCACCAGCATGCTGGGCATCAGTGCCCGGCGCTTGCAGCGCGGCTGAGGCACGACATATGAAGGCGTAGCTGGAAACCCCCGTCAGGCCAAAATTGGCGACAGGGTCTAGATCCCTTATTCTAAAGCGCGGACCGACCCATAGTCGCTATTGGAGTGTCTCAAGCCGCAGGTCGTAGAAACGGCCGAGGCTCCTCAAATGATCGACGATAGAGGTGGCTCGGGAAATCTGCACAGCGGTGATAAGTGGAATTTCTGCCTGACTTCGGCTTAGATGCCGGGAACAGGAGATACCATGACAAGACGACCGCGCCGGAACCACAGCCCGGCTTTCAAGGCAAAAGTGGCGCTCGCCGCGATCCGAGGTGAGCAGACGCTGGTGGAATTGTCCCAGCAGTTCGACGTGCATGCCAACCAGATCAAACAGTGGAAAGACCAGCTCCTTGATGGGGCGACAGGCGTTTTCGGCGATGAAGCGAAGGCGGAACCGGCAGGTCCAACCGTCGATGTCAAAACGCTGCACGCCAAAATAGGCGAACTGACATTGGAGAATGATTTTTTAGCCGGAGCGCTCGGCAAAGCGGGATTGCTGGGCGGAAAGAAATGATCGACCGAACACACAAACTGTCGGTCGCACGTCAGGCCAGGCTTCTCGGCTTCAGCCGTGGCAGTGTCTACTATTCTCCACGTCAAGTGTCCGACGGCGATCTGGACCTGATGCGGCGGATCGACGAACTGCACCTCGACTATCCGTTCGCCGGAAGTCGGATGTTGCAAGGGCTTTTGAGGGGTGAAGGGACCGAGGTCGGGCGGTTGCACGTCGCCACGCTGATGAAGAAGATGGGCATCGAGGCAATCTACCGTCGCCCGAACACCTCCAAACCAGCGCCAGGTCACAAAATCTATCCTTATCTCCTGCGCAAGCTGGCGGTCACCCGGCCCAACCAGGTCTGGGCAATGGACATAACGTATGTGCCGATGGCGCGGGGATTCGTCTATCTCTGCGCCGTCGTGGACTGGTTTAGCCGGCGGGTTCTGTCCTGGCGGCTGTCGATCACGATGGAGGCGGACTTCTGCATCGAAGCGGTCGAGGACGCGCTGGCCCGCTATGGAAAGCCTGAAATATTCAACACCGATCAGGGTTCGCAGTTCACCTCCATCGACTTCACAGCCGTGCTGAAGAAGGCGGAGATCGCCATCTCGATGGATGGCAAGGGCGCGTGGCGCGACAACGTCTTCGTCGAGCGGCTCTGGCGGTCGATCAAATACGAAGAGGTCTATCTCCACGCCTACAAGACCGTATCCGAGGCTCGCGCTGGCATCGGCCGCTATCTCGCCTTCTACAATAGCCGACGTCCACATTCATCCCTTGACCGGCAGACGCCGGATCAGGCCTACTTCAACGCGCTGGCACCAATGATGGTGGCGGCATAATCAAGGCGGAAATCCACTTAGCAAAACGCCCAAAACTGTTCAGACAAACCGAGCCACCTCTGATGTCAGCAACAGATGGTCACGCTTTCCTTATCGCTGGCAGATTTTATCGACCACCTCACCAACACGGTCGAAGTCTTCTGCCAGCAGATCGCTCTCTGCAAAACATAGCAATCTTGTCCTACTGCGGTGATTGGGCAGCCGGTGGCGAAGATCTCATCAACGAAATCCGGGATCTGATCTTTACGCATTTCATCCTCCTGATGGCAGGGCGCCGATCGCATGATCTGAATAAGGTATGATCGTCATGGCTGACTGACCGCGCGACGCTTTCAGCGGCGTTGAGGCATAACCGGAGAGCCGCCGTTCATACGTGATGCGGCCTGCACATAGGAAACATGTCCTCACCGTAGAAGTGCAGCCGGATATGATGGCGCCGGCACAGCCAGCGGACGTTCAAAGGCTCGTCATACCTGTCATGATGCGCGTCCACGTGCGCGCAATCACCGTCAATCGACTGATGTTATCCAACATCTGTCCGAGACCCTGCCAGGCATTCCTCAGCGCGCGTGACCAAGAACAACTTTTGAGGTAGGTTGGTGCTGAGTACGGCCGCAGCCTGATAGGCTGCCGCAGCTTGGTCTTGGAAACCAAGACGCGAAAGGAAATCCGCCCGCGTCGCGTGAAAAAGCGGGTAGGTCTCCACGTCCCACTCGTCCTCAATCGCCTTAAGGACCGCCATCCCTGCAGCGGGGTTCATGGCCCACGACACAGCGACTGCTCGATTGAGGGCAACTACGTATGTAGGGCTCAACAGGAAGAGCGCGTCATATCTCGCCAGTATCTCTCGCCAATTGGTGTCTCGAAAGCTCGCAGCCCGCGCGTGACAAGCAGAAATCAACGCTTGCAGAAGATACCATCCAGTGGGAGACGACATGCGGCATGCTCGCTCAACTATCTCCAGACCTCGACGTATGAGCAATCGATCCCACAAGCCACGATCCTGACGATCGAGCGGCACTGGCAAGCCTTGACGATCTTGTCGGGCAAGCAGCCGAGAGCACTGGAGTTCCATGAGGGCTAAAAGACCAAGTACCTCAGGCTCCTCTGGCTTGATATGCGCTAGGGTCAGGACTCATTGCTCATAGCCAGAAGATAACGGTCGCAGCGAGAGCGATGGCGGAGAGAAAGGCCATTGGGCACCGGTCGTAACGCGTAGCGACACGCCGCCAGTCTTTGAGACGCCCGAACATGATCTCGATCCGGTTGCGCCGTTTGTAGCGGCGTTTGTCGTATTTGATGGTCTTCTTGCGGGATTTTCGACCTGGAATGCAGGGAGTGATCCCCTTCGCCTGTAAAGCGTCACGATACCAGTCGGCATCATAGCCACGGTCGGCCAGCAACCATTTGGCCTTGGGAAGTTCATCAAGCAAGGCGGCAGCACCGGTGTAATCGCTGACCTGGCCTGCCGTTATGAAGAAGCTGATCGGGCGACCACTCGCATCCGTTACGGCATGAAGCTTGGTGTTCATGCCGCCTTTCGTGCGTCCAATCAGGCGGCCCGCGCCCCCTTTTTTACCCGCAAGCTGGAAGCCGTGCGGTGGGCCTTGAGATAGGTCGCATCGATCATGATGGTCTTGTGCTCTGCGGCTTCAGGCACGGCCAGACCTTCCATCATCTGGATAAATACGCCCTTGTCGCCCCAGCGTTTCCAGCGGTTATAAAGCGTCTTCGCCGGGCCATATTCCTTCGGCGCATCACGCCAACGCAGCCCGTTGCGGTTGACGAAGATGATGCCGCTCAGAACGCGTCGATCATCAACGCGCTGGCGGCCATGGCTCTTGGGGAAATAGGGCTGAAGACGAGCCATTTGCTCGTCCGTCAGCCAAAACAAATTACTCATCAGTCGGGCTCCTATACGCCCATCTGAATCACAGCCGTCAGTTCAAATCAATGGGTCCTGACCCTAGATACTGAAATCTGAAGTGAGTCATCGATTAACTTTTGTGGTTGAAGCGACCCAGTTTCTTCAACACACCTTCTAAAAAATCAATTTCTAATGCCTGCTCACCGATTTTTGCATGTAGTTTTTTT
>NZ_VPCG01000084.1:0-5776 GCF_013418355.1 Acinetobacter sp. YH12151
TGGACAAAATGACTCCAGATGAGTTTTACTATGACCAGCTACCACAACAAAATAAGGTAGCTTAACTAGAGCAGAATATCACTTATAAATAAGCTTTTAGTTGTTCAAACAAGTGGGACCACCTCTTTATATCGATGTTAATCGGCTACTAAAACATAATTTTATTTTTTTATGCAAGAGGAAACGTAAGATTCTTCTAAAGCCAATCAAGTTTTAAAGTATGATCAGTCAAATAAGACATCACTTGAGAAGAAAAGATGAAAACAGTAGGCAATGACTTGGTACGTAGTCAGTTGCATCAAAAGCGAAAATGGTATCTGGGGCTGGGCATTTTACTAGTGATTTTTGGTCTGGTCTTGCTAGCGACTTTACCCTTTGCAACCTTGTCCGTGGTATTCATGTTTGGCGTACTGATGATGATCGGCGGGATTCTGCATTTTGTTGCTGCATTTAAAATTTTTCATGGCGGTTTTCGCTGGTTCTGGGCCTTATTCGGTCTTTTATACTTGCTTGCCGGATATTATGCGTTCAGTACACCGCTACAGACCGCGGTGGTCCTGACCCATATTCTGGCGATTATTCTAATTATTGCAGGTATCATCCGGATCTTGAATAGCCTTTTGTTTCGCGCTCTGGGTGGATGGGGCTGGACTTTATTTTCAGGCATCTTGACCCTGCTGGCAGGGATTGTGATTTTGCAATCCCCAGATGCACCGTTTTGGGTCCTGGGCCTGTTTCTGGCGATTGATATTTTATTTCAGGGGATTAATTACCTGACATTTGCGTCTTATATCCGGTATGAAGTCCCGAAAAGTTCAGCTGAGCTTTAAAAGCTCGCATCAAGAGCGCTCCGTGCGCTCTTTTTTATGTCTTGTGATGAATATAAGTGTGATCAGTTTATGTCAAAAATCTTTGTACTTGCGCCGGGTTCCTTATACTGAACTTGCATAAATTATGTTGTGTAACGTATGTAACAAGTTGAAATTATTAAAAATAGGATAACTAAAAATGCAACCGACTGAATTAAAAAAATTACCAGACTGGTTATTAGAACAGTTACCCCAAATAACTGAACCAGCAATTTTATCACTTATAGGTGTTGTTCAAATTTACGGAGCCATCTCTTGTCAGCGAGATCTAAAGTTCGGTAATAGGTTGAAGCTGCGATCGGTAAAATCCTACAAATCGCATCAACACCATATAAGTCTTTATTGTTATGGATGAAATCCACCATTATTTGTGTGGGCGGTCGAGCTCCGCCTGGGCGAAAAAAGCGGCTGCTTTACGTAGAATTTCATTGGCACGCTTTAATTCTTTAATTTCACGTTCCATTTGCTTCATTTTTTCTTGATCAGATATCTGTTGTACTTTAATAGGATTTTGCTGATCTAAATGCTTTTGATGCCAGGCACGAAGTGTTTCAGGAGTACAACCAATCTTAGGCGCAATTGCTGTGATTGCAGCCCAAGTAGAAGGATAATCTTTTTCAGATTCAATTAGTAATTGAACCGCTCTTTCTCTAATTTCGAGGGTATAGGTTGGTTTTTTCATCGGAATAGTCTCTCAGAATATTGAGTCTCCGACAAACCCGGTACGGTTCATTGTTTGTGTTTGGACAAAAGTGATGAATGCAGACCGTTTTGATGTGAAGAAATCATGATCTGAATATTTAAGATAAAAAACCGGCTTTAAGCCGGTTTTTTTATTTAACTTGTAGAATCAATGGTTAATTAAATGGTTACTAAAAAGCAATCACTCTAAATATAAAACAGATTTAACAATAACTTATAAAAATATATGATGCGTATGATACGCATCATATGAATATCGCTTAAATTTGCTATAATTGAATTGAGCAGTGCCATTTGTGGTTAGGTTAAAAATTCATGAGTCTTACTGAAATTAAGGTACGTCAAGCTAAACCAAAGGAAAAAATCTATTTTCTGGCAGATGATGACGGCTTAAGTTTGAAGGTAGAACCAAACGGACGTAAATCTTGGAGTTACCGCTATTCACTTGCAGGGACAAATAAACGTCCTCGCATGAAGTTGGGTGAATATCCTGTAATGTCCTTGAAAGAGGCCAGATCAGTCCGGGATGAATATAAATTTAATGATTATCAAAATAAACTGCTGCATAAAAAAGACATCAAAACTTTTCAGGATATTTGTGAAGAGTGGTTAGAATTTAAAATTAAAAATTCCTTTGAAGATGAACCACGATGCGGTGTAATTCAGCTTGCAAAAAAATGTTTAGATCAGGATATTTATCCAAATATTGGACTAACGCCATTTATTGAAGTTAAAAGATATGATCTGGTTAAGGTTATTAAAAATATAGAATCTAGAAATGTAAAAGAACCTGTAAAGAAAGCTTACAGTTATTTAAATCAGATTTATGATTATGCTGTAGCAATGGGGTATTGTGAATATAATATTGCAAATGGGCTTCATAAAATATTAGTTAATAATAAGATTAAGAAAAATTATCCTCATTTGAACTCAGATGAACTATCTAATTTCTTAGCTAGATTGAATCAGATTAATACAGATCCTATCATTAAAAAAGCCCTATTATTTAAGTTATATACAGGCGTACGTGGTGGAGAATTACTGCTTTCTGAACCACATCACTTCGATCTGGATAAAAGAATATGGAAAATACCAGCCTTACATATTAAACAATATAGAAGAAAAGTTATTTTAGGTCATGATATTCCTGAATTTTTAGTTCCACTATCTGATCAAGCACTTGAAGTTGTGAAATCAGCACTCGCTTGGTCTCATGGCGAAAAATATGTATTTTCTAGCCCCCGTAATAATCATAAACCTATTCATTTTAACACCCTGAACTTGATTATTAGAAAAATGGGATATACTAAAAATGAACTATCATCTCATGGTTTACGCTCAACATTTAGTACCATATTAAATGAATCTGGTTTATTTCAATCAAATTGGATTGAAGCACAGCTATCTCATACTGATAAAAATAAAACCCGTGCAAGTTATAATCATGCAGAATATTTCAATCAGCGCGTGGAAATGATGCAATGGTGGGGAGATTTTATTGATAGTTGTACTGTATAGTTAATGGTTATGAAATCCAAGTTTTAATTAGAATATATTAGTAAATATATAAAATTAGATTCAAGCATTATTAAGACTGAAATATTGTAAAGTAAACTACTTATATTCTGTATTATTTATTTTATACGATTTATAAGAGCCTTAGTTTTTTAATATATTAACCATGATCTATTGACAGAAAACTAGTAAAGTAAATGCCCGCTGAAACTAATTATCCGTGATTTGAGTTATTTAATGCTCTAGTAAAACAGCATTAAATAACCCGATCACGGCATCGAGTGTGGTCAGATCTATGATGAAACTCGGCTAACCAAAAATATTGTATTGGAACTAAAATGCCCTATAGATGGCAGTATAGGGCATCTAAATTACTGAACGTTAACTACGATCTTGCCGATTTGGGCATTTGTTTCCATGTATTTATGAGCTTCTTGGATATTCTCAAAATTAAAGACTTGGTCAATTAAAGGTGATAACTGACCTGACTCCAAACCACGATAAACAAATTGTTTTGCCTGTTCTAGCGCATTGGAATCAGTGGTAATTTCAAAGAGCTCATAACCACGTAATGTTAAATGTTTGCCTAAAACATCCATAACACTCATTTGGATATCACGTGTATCAAGCGCACCATATTGGAAGAATGTGCCTTGTTTAGCCATAGCTTGCATGATTTTACCTACAGCTGGACCACCTACAGGATCAAACACCATATTTACCCCCTGGTGATTGGTAATACGATTCAATTCATTTACTAAATCTTGCTCCTCAGTAGCGATCACATATTTAGCCCCTAGATCTATCAGCTGCTGCTTTTTAGCACTAGTACGAGTTAATGCGATTGGGGTAGCACCTAACATATTAGCAATTTGAATTGCTGCCACGCCAACACTGCTTGATGCAGCACCAATAACAACATATTGGTCTTTCTGTAAGTTGCCAAAATGTACTAATGCACCATAAGCCGTCACAAACATCATCCAGCTTGCAGCCGCTTGTTGGAATGTCAAATTTTTAGGATGTTTTACAACAGCATGGACTGGCAGATTGATGAGTTCTCCATATGTACCGTATTCATCAAAACCAAAAGATGGAATGACACTAACTGCATCACCAATACTAAGCCCTGAAACACCTTCACCAATTGCTGTAACTACACCAGCGGCTTCGTATCCGAGTACAGAAGGAAAAGTCGGTTCAATAACATAATTACCAGTACGGTACATGATTTCAGCCCGATTTAAGCCAATAGCATGTACTGAAACCTGTACTTCACATGTTTTAGGTGCAGTAATCTCTAAATCTTCGATTTGTAAAACATCAGCATTACCAATTGCACGCATCATTACAGTTCTAGACATGTTTCTTTTCCATATGATCAACAGATGGAATCAGCATAATCCTTCAAATAGATCAGATAAATAAACAATCTATTTATAGATTGGTTCTATTTTTTATAACAATCTTTCGCAAAAATATTTTTAACCCAATCTATAAATACTTGCATACGTGCCGGTAGATGTTCCCTATGGGTGTATAGCAAAGAAATAGGTTTAGGAATATTTTGATAAGTTGATAACACTTCAATGAGTTGACCATTCTCGAGATAGGGCTGTATTGCATGACGAACCCCTTGAATTAAGCCCAAACCATGTAAAGCTGCGCTTAAAAATGATTCTGAATCATTGACTAAAATACTTGAATCCAACTTATATTCTTGAACTTGCTGATTCACAATAAATTGCCAATTCATGACCTTACGTTGTTTACCGCTAAAATAATTGATGGCTTGATGGTGTTTTAGATCATCTAAGGTATGCGGTGTGCCATATTTTTTTAAATAAGAAGGGGCAGCACAAGTGATCATTTCAACTTGTCCAAGTGATTTTGCAATGAGGGTTGAGTCATCTAAGTAGCCGAGTCGAATTGCAAAATCGACACCTTGATCAATGAGATCCACTAAGGAATCAGAGGATTCTAGAATCAACTCGATATTTGGATATTGTTGTTTAAACTCTGCCAAATGAGGAATCAGAATGGCTTTGGCAATGGTGATAGGTACGTTGATGCGCAGTTTACCCGATATATTTTGAGTCTGTAGATTTGGCTGAAAGCTATTAAAAATAGCATCGAAGTCTTTAAGGAGTTGCAATGCTTTGTGATAGAAAGCTTCACCTTCTAAAGTCATGCTGACTTTACGGGTGGTTCTATTGAGTAATCTCACCCCCAATTCATGTTCAAGCTGTTTGATGGCTTTGGAAATCAGTGGACGATGCACACCCAATGTCTCAGCAGTGTGAGTAAAGCTTTGGGTTTCAACCACACGCACATATATCTGTAACTTCTGCAAATGATCCATTTAATTTTGCCATTCATTGAATATCGAAATTATAACAAATGGCTGATTTAAAGGTCTTATTCGAACGACATGATGTTTAGCCGTCCGATCAGGGATGGTCATGAATACAGAAAAAATTAATCTTCAATCAGGTCAATTTTGAATGATAAAAAATATTTCACCTGCTTATGCAATGAACTTTACCCAAAGTTTAACTATATTGGGCTTTGTTGCACAAACCTATCTGTAAAGGCTTTTTCAGCGATATAATTTTCAAATGAAGAAGCCTACACACAAAATCTACCGCACAACCAATTGGCCCGCATATAACCGAGCACTCATGAGTCGC
>NZ_VPCG01000085.1:0-5761 GCF_013418355.1 Acinetobacter sp. YH12151
CTAAACGTAAGATTATCGTAACCAGTTCTTTTAAACGTGATATTAAAAGACGTTATTTAGAACTGGTTACGGCTGAATGGGCAGAAGTATTAGATTGTTTAGTCGCAAATAATCCTTTGCCTGAAAAATATTTAGATCATCCCTTGAAGGGTGGTGCAGAGTTTAAGAATTGTCGTGATTGTCATGTGAAGCCTGACTTAGTCTTGATTTATAGGCTTGTTGGTGACGATATTTTAGAACTGCATCAGTTGGATAGCCATTCCGAAATTTTTGGATGACTATCGCTCGATGCTTTGAAATATGGCTTTAGCCATGTTTCAAAGTCGGGCAACTTTGCGCTTGCTGTAATTTGATTCGTAATGAGAAAAACCAAGCAAAGTACCGATCAACTAGTATTTTTTAGGGTCGATCTGACACCAGTCATAGGTTTTTTCTTTGACACTACTCGGTTCAAACGAGTAGCAATTTTTCCTCATTATTCTCACCAATGTTTCACCATCACTTTCTCGAATTTGTAGCGGATATTTTTTTAGTACAGCCAGATCTGCTCTACGTTCATCAATTTCGTCTTTGCTTGGTATGTATAAGAAGATAGCCAAAATGAATACCATCATCACAGCCACAAACGTGCTGGCAAAAATAAGGATAAGTTTTAAGTTGAGCCTGTTTGTAGCTTCGTTTAATGCCTGAATACTGTTGTTTAATGCACCTGTATGCTTTTTATTTGCGTTTTCTAGCGATTTTTCAGCCTTGTCTAGCACTCCACTAGCGACTTGGTTGTAAAACTGCTCTAATCGCTTCTTATCGTCTGCTATGGCTTCTCGATATTCCTTCATGGATGCCAATAAAATATATAACTGGTCATCTAAATCATTTTGATTGCTCATAATGACATTCCGCCTCTACTTAGTTTTTGAGATGCCTTGCGGAGTGCTTGCTCGGCTCGTTGTTTATCTAATTCTTGCTGTCGTTTCATTTCCGCTTGGCGTTCCAGTTCTAGACGTTTGGTTTCTTGGTTCTTCTGCCATTGATCAAAACCTTGATCGACACGGTTTAAACCACGCTGTAAAACGCTCTCTTTCTGCTGTTTCTGTTGGTCAAGCTGTTGGGCGTTCTGCTGTTTCACATTGTCATTAAAACGGCTGATTTCAGTGTCTATGCCTTGTCTGCGTAATTGGGTGACTTTAGTGCCTTCATGGATGGTGGCTTGTAGTCCGTTATTCTGATCGGCATAGCTGCGGTGGTCTATTTTTTCCTGAAAGCCTGCTCGTTCTAATGCGTGATTGGCTAAATTTGCCCACGTTTCCCGAATCTGTTTAATTTCGTCTTGGGTTGTCCCCATACCAAGGCTTTTTCGTTTGGCGTTACTGAGTTCAATATCGGTTTTGGTGGTCAGAGTGAGTTTATTGTCTGCATTCAATTCGGCTTTTCGGGTTGTGAGCATGATATGGGCGTGATGGTTTTTATCATTACCGCCTTTACTCGGTTCATGGATGGCTAAATCTGCGATTACGTCATAGCGATCAACTAAGGACCTGGCAAAGTCTTTTGCCAAGTCCTTACGTTGATCAGCGTCTAATTCATCGGGTAGGGCGATTACCCATTCTCTAGCGGTTCGGGCATCTTTGCGGTTTTCGGACTGTTCTGCCAAGTTCCAAAGGTCATTACGGTCAATTTCAATATCGAGATTCGAGATAATTTCTGAATGGGCGACACCATCTTTTCTTGTAAAGTCATGGGTCAGCCCTGTGCGTTCATCTTTGAGCTTTTCACCTGCACGATAAGCCATAGATGCAACAGCAGTTCTGCCTGAACTTCGATTAACTGTTTTGGTCGAGCAATGATAAATCGCCATCGCTTAACACTTCCGACTAGCAGGGACGTAATAACCGCATTTTTCACATTCTCTTTTTAGGTTCTGAACTTCTCTTTCTTCTGCATGTTGTGCCATCTGTTCAGGCATCTTATAAGTGCATTCGTGTCCGCAATTTGGACAAAGGTAAAGGTGAGTTTCTCTAAAATTATACCGATACATTTTTATTTACCTTTTGCTTTTTTAAATTGCGTAGCAATTTTTTGGGGTTAAGGGGATTCCCCTTACGCAAACTTTGACTTGGATGAAATCCAAGTCGTAAGTGCGCATTTCATGAAAAACACGATAGCATATTACCCGCTTGAATTTCAATTCATAGGGTTTTATGCTTGAGTGGTTTTCTATATCCCGAAATTAACCGTTATGACAAAATCAACTGAAAATATTGAAAAGAAAATTGAAGCCCAGTTGGAGAAGCTGAAACAGTTAAAAGCTCAGAAACAGGCTATTGAAGCAAGAGAAAGAACAAAGCAGAAAGAGCAAGAACGCAAGGATGATACTCGGCGTAAAATCTTACTTGGTTCTTACTTGATTAAAAAAATGCAATCCAATGAAGCCAACAAAGAAAAAATACTCGCTGAACTTAATGATTATTTAATAGAGGATCGGGATAGAATACTTTTTGATTTACCTTCGATGAATAACAATTAAGCTGGATATTCTTTATGAAATATAAAATTTTAATGTCTTTATTAACAATGTCAGTTATTACCCTTACTGCATGCAGCAAAAATAAAGAAGAACCAGAACATGTAAGAGTGCAAGCATCGTCTCCTGAGATTGTGGAAGAAGTACGCCAAGAAGCGCAACAAGTACCTGCTCCGCAAGAAATTACAGACGAAGACCGTGAACGTATGAAAAAAGAACTCCAAGATTCATCACGATTTGAAAGTAAAGATACTGCCAATAAGTCGGGCGAAGAAGTAAATGCGGAACTGATTAATCAGTTAGATTCGATAGGACAGCCAGCCAAAGAATAAAATTAAAAAAAAGGAGCTGAAGCTCCTTTTTTTTAATTACCAAATCCTGCCTTTTTTAAGCAAGGGTATAACTCTCTGAATTTTTCAGGCTCTAAAAGCATGTCTGCAATACGAATAGCAAACTGCTGATAGCTTTCTGTACCTTGAGAATATGCCCCCATTTCAGGCATTTCAGACAGTTTGTTTGCAAATAAATGACGTTGGGAATCGGTCATTTTGATGAAAAAATCAGGGGTATTGGGATCTCGTTTAGTTTCAATTTTAGGTTGTACTTTTTGCTTAAACTTGAATGAAAACCCTGTAATTGTACGCCCCTGCTTATGTTGCTCATAAGTTACGGTAATGTCTGTATGTTTGTTAAGTTGCTCAATAGCAATATGTAAAACTTTTTCTTTAAATTGCCCCATTCTTTGATATTTTTCATCTCCAACTCCAAGTTTTAAACGAAATTCATTTAAATCAATAATTGGTGTCTTCCCAGTACTACGCCACGCAATTAAAAGTTCGTATAGGCGAATAGCATAACCGCTTGTTAGATTGGCAACTTGTTTTAATTCGTAGCTTGTAAGGTGTTGTTCAAGATAAGTGATTAGGGGTAAGACCGCTGGAGCAAAAGTAAATTCTATAGTTGCAGAATTATCAATATAAGCAATATCAGACACCCAGCGAGTCGTTTTATGAGCAATACCTTTTTCTCTAGGTTCTTGATAGCTAAACTGTCTTGAGAATAAAGACTTACAGGCATCCTTTAGTGTTTCGTATGCTGTGCTATGGCTTACACCAAACGTATTAATATAACTTTCTGCTGTAATCTCAATTGGTTTATTGAATGCAATATAGTCAAGGTGCATGTTATGAGTATGTTCCCGAATAATAACGATAGCTAATAAAATCAATCGCTGTTCGACAAGACCAAGACTATAACTAGCATTAATCAACGCATTATCTTTTACAACTAAGTCATTTTTCATTGTTGTACACTTTTATAATTCAAGTGTATTTGTACACCTTTGTAATGTACGTGTCAATATCATCGGAATTAGTGTACTTATATGTCGGAATTGGTGTACTTATTGGGGCTAAAATATCGGAATTGGTGTACTTATATGTCGGAATTGGTGTACTTATTAGCTGTGAAAGCCTTGCTGTACAAGCGTTTCAAGCAACTTAAAAATATTTAAAAATATATTTAAAAATAAAAAATATAAAAACTTGTGGAAAACTGCCCTAGGTACTCGCTAAAGCTCGTACTCTATTGAAGCTCGTTCCTCGCTTCGAGGGGCAGTTTTTAATTAATACTGTTCGTGATATTCAAAAGTAAAAGCATTGATAATGTATTCGCTTCGCTCATACTTTTTGAAAAGCAAAAGCTCCAAAGTTCGCACCCATTCGGGATGCTCTGTACCTACCGTTTAAAATCAAAAGGGAGCTTGTAATCAGAGAAAAGGCGAGGTCGAATTTTGATGATGCTCAATCGCTCGTAGACACTCGCTCGGTTCTTATTATCTAGGTTTTAATTATTTACTGGAGCTAATCAAAGTTGTGAAACATTGCTTAAATAATAGGCGTGGAACGTGAAAAATCATAAAAAAAGCCCGAACAGGGATGTTCGGGCTATAAAATAGAATCTACAGCATTGATTTCTATAGATAATTATAACGCATTTCGTATAAGGTGTATTATGTTAATTTTAGAAAATCTTAAGATAATTATTAATGAGTGGCTTAATGAATAAAGAAATTTCTGTATTACTGCATGACGTTCCTACTCATGCAGATTACGCATGTGATGCAACAGATTTAGATCCAGAAGATATTCCTGAAGATCGTATAGAACAAGTCATAAATTTATTAAATTCTTCTGATGAAAATATTGTATTTGAGGCAGCAAAACTTCTGACTAATTGGGGACAATCCTCTGGTTTTGATGCATTAGTAAATTTATTAAATGAAAATAAATTAGTTGGTTATATAGATCATCGTTTACATGGTTATGATGATACACTTCAGCATGTACTTAGAGCTTTTGTTCGTTATTGGGCATTCCAAGCTGATCTAGGATTTGGTGAACAGGCTAGAATAAAAATATTTCATCCTATACAAAAGATTATAGAAATATCTAATACAGAACCATTTGATATTAGTCGCTTATTTTGGTTAATTGATGATGAAAAATACGATGAATATATTCCTTTAATTAAAAACCATTTAATCCAAATAATAGATCATCCTGAATTACAATTTTGGAAAATCCATGATGCTATTGAACTGATGCTGAAATTAGAGCCTGAGTTTGTTCATAATTTATTAGAAGAAAAAGGCAAAACATTGGAAGACTTTAAAATTAACACTTTATAAAGTTATACATTTAACATAATGGTGGTTATACGAAATTCATTTGTTAGAAACCATTTATTAAATCAAAAGTAATGAAAAAGTAAAGAATATGCCTTATATTATCTTTACTTTAATGTTTTTTGAGTGAGGAAATCATGTCCGCAGTCAATTTCAATATGCGCTTAGAAGCAGAGTTAAAAGAACAAGTCACGCCTATTTTAGAAGACTACGGTTTGACTATGCCCCAAGCATTCAAACTGTTCTTGAATCAAATCGTTAAAACTAAGGCGATCCCTTTATCTTTTGACTATGCGCGAGAAACTGCTTTAACTCCTAAAGCAGCAGCTAAGTTACTTCAATCTTTAAAAGAGATTGAAAATGGCGAGTACACCGAGTACGAAACGGTAGAAGAAGCGATTAAAGCTATGTCGGAAGAAGCACATGGCTAAACGTAAGATTATCGTAACCAGTTCTTTTAAACGTGATATTAAAAGACGTTATTTAGAACTGGTTACGGCTGAATGGGCAGAAGTATTAGATTGTTTAGTCGCAAATAATCCTTTGCCTGAAAA
>NZ_VPCG01000086.1:0-5724 GCF_013418355.1 Acinetobacter sp. YH12151
TAGGCGCAATTGCTGTGATTGCAGCCCAAGTAGAAGGATAATCTTTTTCAGATTCAATCAATAATTGAACCGCTCTTTCTCTGATTTCAGGGGTATATTTTAATTTTGTCATCGGGATAGTCTCTCAGAATATTGACTCTCCGACAAACCCGGTACGGTTCAAACATTCAACAACTTGTTCCTCTAACAGTTTTTACAGTATACGATTTCCTTTGGATACATCAATATGCGACATGGTGTCGCATATTAATTCTTAATTTAATTGAATTTAAAATAATGTACTAGTGAATAACTATGAATATAAAATTAAATTTCTCTTATCTAAAGTTTAATTTTTAATATTTGATTCGCGGGAATATTTGTGTATTTCTATTGGTTTTTATCTATATATTTTTTAATGGTTGGTGAGGAGGGGGTTTATTATATTTTGTGAGAATATTTATTAATTATAATTAATTTGTTTATTTTTTAATAATTATTAAATTATAAACTTTGATTTGACCTCAATCAATTACTGTTAATTTTTTCTTAAAAATAATTTTAGAGCTAAAAGGAAGACTAGGATTAGACGATCATACCGGTACAAAAATTTGTTTAAAAAAAAGAGGTGATCAAATTTCATCCAAGACTACTGTTACTCACCGTAGATTTATAGCTATAAAATTTTGTTACGTCATAAATAGTATGAAAAATATGCGGTGTTACGTCATAAATAGTGTAAAAAATATGCGGTGTTACGTCATAAAAAGAATTTAATGTATAAAAATTAATCTGTGTTACGTCATATTCAGTTTAAAAATTAAGCTGTGTTACGTCATAAAATTTTTATTTTTTATTTTTTATATAGAATATTAATTATTTATAAATTAAAGTAATTGTAATTTATGAAATATATAAAATAAATAGATGTGTTTAATCTGTTCTTTAAATTTATTAAAGTGCTTAATTTTATAATGAGAATGGTGGTGAATTTTATAATGTGATACTTTATTTTTATAATGTATATAATTTTTTAATTTAATTGAGTTAATTATTTTTGGTTTGATTTTTTTGTTATTATTTTATTTGCATTTTAGTGTTTGATGAGAAGGCTTCCTTGATGAAAAATGACACAGTTTTGTATCATTAATGACACAGTTTTATGTCACTAATGACACAGTTTTATGCCACTAATGACATAGTTTTATGTCACTAATGACGCAGTTTTATGTCACTAATGACATACCTTTGATACATAAATGCTCCAGATAAATTCAGCCTTTTCACACTAATGCACCACTATGCTTAAAATTAATATCATTTGTGACCAAATATTTTTTTATCTATAGGGATTGCATAGACATGACTGAGATGAAATGGTATGAATCAAGCTTTATTTTATAAGACTAAATAATAGTAATAATTATCAAGTGTTTATAGTAGTATCCATTTTTTAGCACTTTATAAAAATATTTGGGGTAAATATGAAACTACATAACGATAATTTAATCTTTTCTCCTTCAGATTTAATTTTGTTTCTAGAAAGTCCTTTTGCTTCCTGGATGGAACATTTCAGTCTTATTACTCCTGAAACTTTAGATTTAAAAGATCAAGATGATGCAATGATGCTCATGCTTCAGGATAAAGGCGCAGAGCACGAATCATCTGTATTGGAAGAGTTGAAGCGACAAGGCTTAACAATTACAGATATAGGATTAAGTTCAGATAAGAAAGCTGAAACGATACAGGCCATGAAAGAAGGTACAGATGTTATTTTTCAGGCTTGTTTGAGTAAAGGTGCATTTACTGGGTTTGCTGATTTTTTAGTTAAGGTTCCAGGTTCTAGTCAACTTGGGGACTATCATTATGAAATTTGGGACACCAAACTTTCTAAGTCACTACAACCTTATTACACCATCCAACTGTGTTGTTATCAGGAAATGATATCAGCTATTCAAGGCCGTTATTCGAATGATTTTGTCATTATTTTAGGTGATCAAACTCAACAGCGATTGAGAACACAAGAATTCTACTATTACTACCAATCAGTAAAAAATGCCTTTTTGCAATTACACGAAGAATTCGATTTGGAAAAGTGCCCTAATCCTTCTGACTCCAAGTCATGGGGTTGTTGGAGTAATTATGCGAAGCAATTACTCAAAGATAGAGATCATCTTTCTCAAGTTGCCACAATTACACGCTCGCAAATCAAGAAGCTGAATGCTGAGAGTATTCAGACAATGCAAGATTTGATTGATAGTGATAAGCTAAATATTAAGGGCTTGAATACTGATGTATATAATAGATTAAAAGCTCAGGCTCGGATTCAGCGGCAAAGTGAAGGGCTTACAACGCCTTTATTTGAAATCATTAACACTCATGAAAAACTAGGATTGGCATTATTACCTCAGCACTCTGAAAATGATGTGTACTTTGATATCGAAGGGTTTCCTTTAATTGAAGGGGGACTTGAGTACTTATGGGGATGTACATATTTCGATGAAAAAGATGAGCGTAAATTTATCGACTTTTGGGCTCACAATGAAATTGAAGAAAGAATAGCATTTAAATCATTTATCGAATGGGTTTATGCACGTTGGCAGCAAGATCCTACGATGCATATTTACCATTATGCAAACTATGAAATTGCTGCGTGTAAGAAGCTTATGTGCCGTTATGGGGTTTGTGAATTTGAAGTAGATCAATTGTTAAGAAATGAAGTTTTTGTTGATTTATACAAGATCGTTAAAAATGGATTGCTGATTGGTGAACCTAAATATTCTATTAAAAATGTAGAACACTTATACCGTGGTAAACGTGAGACAGAAGTGGGTTCGGGGGGTGATTCTGTTGTCGTGTATGAAAATTGGCGAGTTAATCCAGATGGCTTAACCTGGCAAACATCACAGGTCCTGAAAAGTATTCGAGACTACAATATTGATGATTGTAATAGTACGCAAGAGTTGGTGGCTTGGTTGCATCAGAAACAGCAAGAATTTGGCATCCAGTATGTAGGTAAAAAAGACATTGTAGAAAAAGAGGTAAGTGAGGAAATAACGGCAATAACTCACTTAAGAGATCAATTATTGAGTAAAGCAGAATCTCTTAAGGCTCACGATATAATTGAGTCACAAATTTGTGAAAACATGGCTTGGGCCCTGGAATTCCATCGTAGAGAAGCTAAGCCAGTTTTTTGGCGACTCTTTGAAAGAATGGGCTTAACAGTAGAAGAGCTTTATGATGACCTTGATTGTCTAGTAAATTGTATTCGTACAGACAAAGAGCCATTTAAACCAACCCCTAAAGCAAGAAGCTTAGCATATGAGTATTCATTTGATCCTCATCAAGAATTTAAAATGGCAAATACCACTAGCTTTTATATTCTTGGGGAGGAAGATGAAAAGGGGAACAATCTTAAAGCGACATTATTAAAAGAGCATTCATCAGTTTCAAAAGGCAGAATTTGCTTACAGCTTAAAGAACCGCTTTCTGTTGTGCATTTAATCCCAGATGATTATGTGAATCCAAAGCCTATTCCAAAAGCAATAGAAACAGTAGTTCGAAGCTATTATGAAAACCAGCTCAATGATGATGCTATTCTCCATTTTTTAAGACGGGATTATCCACGCATCAAGGGGATAGAAATGGGAGAAATAATTGTTTCTAGCCATAAAAATTTAGAAAAGTTGGATCAAATAAAATCGGCAATTTGTAATTTAGATAACTCATATATTGTAATTCAAGGACCTCCGGGTGCAGGAAAAACCTTTACAGGTAAGCATGTTATTGCGGAATTGCTTAAGCAAGGAAAGAAAGTAGGCATTAGCTCAAATTCCCACAAGGCAATTAATAATCTTTTGATTGGTGTGGCAGAGTATTGCCAAAATGAAATTATTCCAGCTCATTTCTGTTGTACAAAAAATACAGATGCTGAGATTGAAAACTTTGGAATTTCAGAAATTAAGAATGACAAAATAGTTGAATATCTTGATGGAGCATGTGTCATTGGTACCACAGCGTGGGGGTTTTCTCGTGAGGAATTAAATAAGCAATTTGATTATTTGTTTATTGATGAAGCAGGGCAAGTGTCGGTAGCGAACTTAATTGCAATGAGTCAATCCGCTCATAATCTAGTTTTAATGGGTGACCAAATGCAATTAGGACAACCAGCACAAGGTACGCACCCTGGCGATAGTGGTTTGTCTATTTTGGATTATTTGCTAAGAGATTATCCAACAATTGAGTCTAACCGAGGCATCTTTCTCGACACCACCTACAGAATGCATTCAAAAGTAAATGAGTTTATCAGTCAGGCCATTTATGAGGGTAAGTTAAATTCACACAAGTCTAACGATCTGCAAGTTATTCAAGTCCCTGATGCTTATAAGGGGGTATTAAATAAGGAAGCAGGTGTTGTATTCATCCCCGTTGAACATGAAGGAAATACTCAAGCGAGTGATGAAGAGGTTCAAGCGATTCAACATGCTGTGAATGAGCTTGTTGGGCGAATTTATACCGACAAGGATGGCAAGAAAAAGTCCATTACTCTAGATGATATGTTGTTTGTAGCACCGTATAACTTTCAGGTAACTAAACTTAAATCTACTTTAGGTGAAAATGCGAAATTGGGAAGTGTAGATAAGTTCCAAGGCCAAGAAGCACCTATCGTATTTTTTAGCTTATGTGCGAGTGATGCGAACGATTCACCACGTGGAATGGATTTTTTGTTTGATAAAAACCGTTTAAATGTAGCGAATTCGAGAGCACAGTCTTTAGCGATCGTAGTGGGTAATCCAAACTTAATGAATTGTAATGCAAGCAATATTAAACAGCAGAAGTTGGTGAATGTATTTTGTCAGTTAATGGCATATGCAAAATGAATAGTGAAATACATTAAAAAATTAATTTAAGGGTTGAAGGATATATAAGTGGCTATTGAAGTTCTAAATAAAAAATATGAATGTGTTGATTTTTATAGAAAAACAGTTTTTCCTCATATTTTGAGTTATGAAGAAAAACAAATAAAACTTGCACAGGATTTAAAAAACTTTAAGAAGGCAGTAGGCCATAATTTTCGACCTGATAAAATTTTGGGTGAAAATGGTTTAATAATTGATGATCCTAATCATCATACAGAAATAGATCCTTTTACAGTGCTAGCTTTAATCAATGTGGGAACTACTGAAAATAGAAAAAAAATGCATAGTCTTTTATTAAATAAGCCCGTCGATCTTGATTTAACAGGTATTCCAGAGTCTGATGCTCAAAGTGTGTGGTTTTATCCTTATAAGGCAAATGAAAAAAACAAAATAATAATAGAAAGATCTGTAAAAATTATCCCTAACTTGTGGAATTTATTTAAAGATGTTGTCGAAATTCAGGATGAAAATATCGATTCAATAAAAGATCAAGTTTTAGATATTTTACCCAATGCATCTATCGGAATTAATAAGCTTTCTACAGGATTGAGCCGTTGCCGGCCAGATTTATTTTTCCCTTTAAATTCGATAGGTACAAAGTTTCTTAATAAATATGACATTAAATACACAGATATTTCTGTTAATAACGTAGAAAAAGCATTAAAAGTATGGAGAGACTATTGCACTACTATATCAGAAAGGCTTTGTTGCATAAAGGTTTGAAAGGCTGAGTTCCCTTAAGCTACTCAAATTTAAGAGACAACTTGGGTATGAGGGCGACCTAATTCTGTGAATTTATTCAAGACTGCCATGCGTGCATGGATCT
>NZ_VPCG01000087.1:0-5042 GCF_013418355.1 Acinetobacter sp. YH12151
CGCGGTTTTAGAAGGAGTTGTAATTTTTCAAAAAAGATTGAAAACCATTTTAAAGCTTTCGACTTAACCTTTTTTTACATCAATAATGGCTTCATTTAATGTCAGCATACTTTTTGAAACACCACCCAATTTTCAAATCAAGAACGTATCAAACAACTCGAACGTGAAAATAAAGAACTGCAACGTGCGAATGAAATTCTACGTAAAGCAGCCGCTTTTTTCGCCCAGGCGGAGCTCGACCGCCCACACAAATAATGGTGGATTTCTCTGTTCATAGACACCCATTATATTGAAATGATGTCTATGAATCACACACCTAAGGCAATAAAGTCCCATTCCTCCTAAAGAAACTGCGCAACTTGAGTGTCTACAATATACTTGCTCTAAGCTCATGTCGTCAAACTCATTATCCTTTACAAACAATGTCTTATAGCAAACTATGTCATCCTAAAACGTAATATTTGATCCTATAGTATTCTTTGTAACAAAAAATTTCTCTATATGATTTTTTTAAGCGATCTCCCTATATTTTGAGTCATTTTAAGGGTAAAACAGCAAGTGAAAATGTATTATCCTTAATTTCCACCCTAATCTTTTGAAAAATATAATTTAAAGTGCTAGCTTTTTGAGGTATAAATCTCTTCTTATTGAACAAATATAGTCCACTTAGTGCCCGGCATGATGATGATTAAAAATAGTGTAGATCCACTCCACAAGGAAGAAAAAACCCTGACAGAGTTGTGTGCATTTCTTGAATTGAAACTGGATCAACCCTATGCATTGGAACTGACAGAATACTTAAAGTATTTTGAAAGAATTTACCCACAGTTATTCAAAGCTAACGAGTCAACAAAAAATAAAAATATACCTGTACATCAATTTAAAAAATTGGTACCAAACAATGATCCAATTATAAAGAACTCCCTTTGGGAAAATCCTGAAAACTCCCTACCACCGGCAGGACTATCACTTTTAAAACAAAATGCTTCAACTATTTTCGACATTAAAAAAGAATTTGATGAAGAATTAAAAAAGCTTAAGGCTAATCTGAGCTTTATTAAAAAGAAACAAAACTCGCAAAGCATCGCTATCAATCCAAAAGTAAAATCCAAGACCAATGAAAATAAGGAAATCATTAAAAGAGCCAAGAATCATTACAGCGCCACGCTTGACCTATTATTTGAACTGAATACTGATTTGATGTACTCATTACCTAAAAATTTACAAACCACTCTCACTAACAGGCAAAATGGGATAGCTAAAAAAGATACTTTTGAACGTAATTTGGTCAAAGATGTGTATAAAATCTTTGTCATCGATTATTTAGAAAAATTACGAGCAGATATTTACGTTGGCGATTATTTGCGAAAAGAATCACTTTTAGAAGAAGAACACCAAAACGCATTTATAAAAAATAGAACAGTACGAATTTTAATTAACAGCCTCGTCATCAATCATTGTTATGAACGGCTTATAGACCTTGATTCTAGGAAACGAGCATTGGAACAATCTCTTGCAATATTGAAAAATATTGCAAGGATTTATCCAAACAACAATACAGTATTCGATTTTATTGTTCAAAATTGTGCTTCCCGAGCAATAGATACAAGTATTTATGCCGTCGCACCCCCTCCAACAAGTGAACTAGATATTCAACCTTTCGTGGAAACATTAGAAAAGAAAATATATAACTATCAAACGCGTATAAAACATTGCAACAATAAAATCAAACAACTCAAATATGAAATATCAACCTTTGAAAACCAGAGTTTTTTTACAGAGCTTAGGAATCCGACGATTAAAATTAATTTGGACAATTTATGTGAATGGCTTCAAGGTGAGAAGTACAATAAACTACGTCAGGGAACCAAACCCCAAAAGCCATAATTACCCTTCTTCAAACTTGAAGCCAAGGGATCTAAAAATGCCTGTATTGTAATTACCCCAGCTTTTCAAGTCAGCTTTGAAGCTGGAGCTACTTATGAGGAAGTACTTGAGAATGGGAAAGAAACAATAACCGGGCATTGATTTTTTTTTGCGGAAGATGACGATAATATCCCTTTAGAATCTGAATCTTCGCTTTTCAATAAAAATGCTGAGACGATTCTCAATTAAGATACTTGAATTTAGCGAAATTTTTATACGCTTAAATTCAACCAATTATCAATAACTTAAAATAAACTTCGCTTCGACTTTTTATTATTCTGACTGATTCTTCTAAATTTACACTCACAGTACACCTTAGTACTGTTCAGGAGAAACAATATGAAGTTTGAGCAAGTTTTAACTACTAACCCTACCGCTGAAATGCTTATTCCAGTGACCCAGTTAGCCTCGATGATCCATGTATCCAGATCCAGCCTCTACGATTGGATGAATCCAAAATCTTCAAGATACGATCCTACATTCCCAGCCCCTATCAAAGTGGGAAGAGCGACTCGATGGCTTTTGTCGGAAATTAATAACTGGATCGAAGCGAAAGCAAAAGCACGCAATAACATCCAATTAAGTACGCTAACTCCCCAAAATTAAAGATTAATAAACGCAGGCTTACCCTTACGTTTTTGAGCTTAGTTTATCGGATTGGCTAGGTATGTGAATTTCGGCTATTATATCATTTATAACTAATACTTATATATTCAATGCAATCTAATATACTTATAGTTATACAATCAGATTGATTTATATACTTGTATATACCAGCATGATGAAAAATGTCAGCATGACTGTATAAGTATATTAAGTACTGATCATCGCAATATGATCAGTACATGAATTAATAATAATGATTGGTCTATAGCAAATGAGATTACACAATATTAGGTACCACTGGTGCATCATAATTTTGTGGATACCATACGTTGCTATTTAAACCTGTGTAGACGACTGATTTTCATATTTATCCCTTCTTCCTAATCCCGTAAAGACACTGCTTCAAACAGTGTCTTAGGGACGATTACGCTCAAATTCTCAATGGCAAGTCTCATCAACAGAGAAATTCTAAAATGAGTACCGAACTAGCAAAAAATATTAAAGTGCAGTCATCTTATCACAGCATCCTTCCCGTGCATCCTGATGACTACAGTCAGTCTTTCTACACTGATGGGATCAACCAAGTCATTGTTCAGGCTAAATTGGACAATTTCATCGCCCCTTTATTTGATGTAATCAAAGTAATTGAAGCTACCTTGAATACGACTCGCGATGCCATGCAAGTTAAAAAGTTTTTTAATGGATATCAAGCGACATCATATTCTTGGCTACAGCACATTTGGATTGCTTTTCTAGCATCCCTCAAATATGAACCCATTGATAAAATTACGCTTGGCATTGAACTCGATGTTTTTTTTAAAACGCGTGATCAATTTTCTGAAGAACAGCTCTGCCAGATGGAACTTGGTTGTGCTCCTTCTGAAGACCGAACATTAGCAGTTGAATATGCTGAACTGATTAACCTCTTCTTTCAGAAATTACGTCAGAATTTTAATAGTTCTGAAGTTAAGAATAAACTTCGCCAACGGCAGCGTACATGCCGTGAAGCCTATATGGGTGGAATAGAACTCGTTAAGAATCTCTTTGCCTTTGGTTCAACACGATTACTGATTATCCGTATGGATCTATCTCTCCAGCGCTCTCTCGAAACCTTGTCTAAGAATTTTTTCAAGATTGATGAAATTCACTCTGAGCATGACCTGGAGTACATGAAGCAATGCGTCGAAGCTTTACTGAAAAAAATGGATAGAAATGCCCTATTGAAAGACAAACTTGGATACTTCTTGCGTTTCGAGTATTCGATTCGATCTGGATTTCACATACACACATTTTTCTTCTATGACGGCAACCATCGGCGTGCAGACATGAAAATTGCTAAAGAAATAGCACGAGTGTGGAATGATGAAGTTACTGCTGGGCAGGGCTGCACCTACATTTGTAACTACCACAAAGAAAACTATCGCAACTGTGCCATTGGTATGGTTCACGTGAATAATGAAGAGAAAATTGAGCATCTCTTCGACGTTATAAAGTACACCTGTAAGTCTAATCAGTTTTTTTGGTTCTCGACTTTAAATAATATGCGTAGAACGCAAAAGAGTCAACTGCTCAAAGATCCGTATGCCAATAAGGCAAAGGTTGGACGTCCTCGCAAAAAGCTCGATTCAGACTCAGATCTTTTTTTAAATTCCCATGCTAATACTATGGAGAAAAACGAATGCCTTTAATTACTCCAAAAAAAGTGAATCATAGTGCAATTGAAACATTTGAAGCCAATAAGTTCATTGCACATAGCACTGGAATTGAGCCAAAATCGCAACATGTTGATTCTCTGAACATCACCATACCCATACCTCCTTGCTTTGCAATTTCAGATTACTGGAAAGCAGGTAAAGAAATACTGTACAGACGTGCACTCAAAATGAGCTCACTCAGACCAACGAGTTATCCTCTAACGCAATACGGTTTTCTGACACCATTTGGTGCATCATTTTTACCCATTGTGCATAATATTCAGTGCAATCCGCTTTGGGGTGATTTTGCAAAAGATGTGTTTTTCAATCCTTTAGCACAAGTCACACTATTCAAGATGCATCAACATAGACTATTTTCCATGTCTTTTGATGGTTCAACTCTATGTACAGACCAATATGATTCTTATTTCAGCGACTTGAAAGTTACGTGCACAAGAAGTGAATTTCAAAGAAAATTCTCACGGTGGGTAGAACAATATAATCGACTAGGTAGACAGTACGATGAGTTTATTCAAAGTGTTTACAACAAAGCACCTCTATTTGAAGTTCATTCGCTTGTTATTGTGCGCAAGGCTGTCAATGATCAGAATAAGGCAGCTCAATACAATGGCTTTGTCGAACTGAATATTGATGATGTCTTGAATGAGCGTGCAAATGAAATCATCAAACTGGGCAGAGTAAAACTTGAAGTGCGACATAAACCACCTAATTAATTTAAAGGGTTTATGGAGTATATAAAATTGTCATACCATCATCTTAACTTTGAAGATCGTACTGCATTAATGCTTGAGTCAA
>NZ_VPCG01000088.1:0-4714 GCF_013418355.1 Acinetobacter sp. YH12151
GTAAAAATCCACACAAGTTGTTCTTCATAATCTCTTAATGATCTTCTTGCTGATTCGTCACCAGCAAGCTAGGTCGGCTATATTACACTGAATTTCTAAAGTGTCAATCCGTAATTCAAATTAATTTGAACTTAACCAACAAAACCTAATCTTAACACCTCGTGCTAAGTTACTGTTTTATCAGAAGTTTTAATCTTCATCACTGCCGATGGATGTGCATTCTACAGCATTTCAGGGCGCTTGCAACACCTTTTTCAAGAAAATTATTTTGCATGTACATTTTTTACTCTTTTTGTGTATTTTCATTCATTTTTTATACAAATTTGCTTAAATGATGTCTATTCGTGAATATAACGTTTATTATTTTTATACTAATAAGTAGTGCTCCTTACTCAGACAAGGCCTCGGGTTTCCTTATGCATCGTTCTATTTACTTATCTATATGCTTATTTTCTCTAGTATCAAGCGTACATGTTTTCGCAGAGGTCAACACGGATGTGGAAAATGAATCTTTGAAAACGCCACTCAGAACCAAAATATCGGCCAAGGCACAACAATTACAGACACAGCTAAAAGTCGATGCCAGTGCAGCACAGGCTGAAGAAGTCAAAGATCCTTTCCAACCGTTAAATAGAAAGATTTATCAGTTTAATGATGCGATTGACCGTACTGTGGTACGTCCTATAGCTGTTCAGTATGTTGAGAAAGTTCCACAGGATGTCCGCGGTAGCTACACCAATTTCCGTAATAACCTGGGTGAACCCTGGAATGTAGTCAATCAGCTGATTCAGGGCCGTCCGACCCGCGCAGCAAAATCCTTGGGACGTTTTACCATTAATACTTTAACGACCTTAGGTTTGGCTGATCCGGCACGTCGCCTTGGTTTAAGTCATGAAGACGAGAGATTTGGAACTACTTTGGGTTATTATGGTGTTGCGTCTGGTCCTTATATTATGTTGCCATTTTTAGGCCCAAGTTCAGTGCGTGGGGTGATTGGTACTGCTGTAGATAGTCAAACCCGCCCACAAAAATATCTTCTCGAAGATGAAGATGGGCTTTACTGGACCGACCAGTTCTGGCGTGCCATTGATAACCGCTCGGAAATACTGGATGTTGAAGGGGTGCTGACCGGTGATCGTTATGCCCAGATTCGGGATATTTACTTGCAACGCACCAATTACGCGATTGCTGAAAAGAAAGGTACAGAACAAGATACCCTATTCCTAGAAGATGACTTCGAAGAAGATAGTTCTGAAGATATACCTTTTGATGAGAACAATATTGAATCTTCAGAAGAAGATCTTTAAGTTCATGCTTGATGTATGATTGCTAGTGAAATCTGTTCGCTAGCAATACCTTGCTTGTTATAGTACATCGTATAACCAACCCTGAGATCGAATCACTTTTTTATGTATTTCATTCAACCGACTCGTGATATTCCCTATTTAGATCAGGTACTTGATACGCTTCCGCATATTCAGATGATCTATCTGGATGATCATGAGCTGTATGATTCTACGATTATCGCAATTGCAGATGTACATGACTATCTGAAATATAAGTGGAATCTGCCTACCATTGTGCTGGCCTTAGAGCATGAAGGCACAGCGTTGGCTCAGGCTTGGGAGCAAGGGGCGCTGGCAGGCTGGATCTGGAATAAACTTCCTGAAAATCCTGACCTGGCGCTGCAAAAAATTGATGCGCAATATAAACGTAACCAGGATAGCCGTGATCTGCCTTCTGCGGCAGAACTACAAAAAAGATTGTTACCCAACCCGATTAAACTGACCAATTATGAGGTCGAAACTTATTTTCAGCCTTCAGCCTATCTTTCAGGAGATTGGTATGATTACTGGAAAATTAGCGACAAAGAAGTGATTTTCTATTTGGCCGATGTATCTGGACATGGCGTCACCAGTAGTTTACTCACGTCCTGGATGGCTGCTTTTCACGGTCGCTCCAAAACGCCGCGCGAGCTGATTAAAAAGCTTAACGGCATGCTAATGCAGGAAAATATTGAAAAGCACATCACCATGATTGCCGGGATTTTAAATCTGGAAACCCATGTATTAAAATGGTCCAGTGCCGGACATTATCCCCCACCGATTATATTTGAACCCAATCAAGAGCCTAAGATTTTCTCTACCAGCAGCTTCCCTTTAGGTCTGACCGAAGAGCTTGAGGTTGAAGAAAACGAATGGGTATTAAGCCCTAATGCCCGTTTTATCATCTGTTCAGATGGTGCACTGGAACCCTTTGATGGTGGATTAAATGAGCAATTTTCGCAATTATTACATCACTTGCAGAATGAGTCATTTCAGGCTCCAGAACATGTGGCCGACGATATCGCCTTTTTAAGCTTTATCCGCGTAAATTAGCAGTATATTTACAGACTTTATAAGCACTTAATTTGATTACCACTTTCAGCTACTTGAGTATCAATACACCCTATGGGATAATTTAATATCCTTCTCTGCAAATGGCATTTATATGTCAACAGGTCATGTTGAATATGCAAGTCTGAATGGAACGCATATTTTTAAGCTTATCGGCGAAGTGCGTGCCCAATCTTGTATTAGTCTAGACAAATTACTGAACAAAATTGAACAGCAGGACAACGTAGTTGGCGCTATCGTTGATCTCACCGAAACCAGTTTTATTGACAGTACCGTACTCGGTGTTTTGGCCAAGTTAGGACTGAAACTCAAGCAAGTACATAATATTCAAGCTGTTATGCTTTCTACCAATTCCGACATTACTACTTTGGCCAACAGTATGGGACTGAGCCAGGTGTTTGTGATTCTGAATTATTGTGGCGATCCGAATGTCTGCACCCGTGCGCTGATGGAAGAACATGTGACGCATCAAAATATGCTCAATACCGTTCTGGATGCGCATAAAACCTTGATGAAGCTAAATCAAAGCAACCAGAATATGTTTGAACCTTTAGTCAAACAGTTACAGAAAGAGCAAGACAATTTAGATAAAATCTCCGAGCAAAAGGTATAACGACTATATAAGAGGACCGCATGACTTTACTTTCTGTTGCACAAATGAATTCTCAAAATGAAATTGACGCCAATTTTGTGGAGATTGAGTCTTTAATTCAACAAAGTAAGGCCAATGGTGCTGAGTTAATTGTTTTCCCGGAAAATTTCGTCTGTTTCGCAGCAGGCAAACAACGCGAAACTGCTGCACAATTTGAAGTCATTCAACAACGTCTGGAACAACTTGCCCATCAATATCAAACCTGGATTGTGGCCGGGACTTTGCCCTGCCCTTATCGTCCGGATGGTTCAATCATTCAAGATGGCCGGGTGCGTACTGTCAGTCTGTGTATCAGTCCTGAACGAACCGAAGCGCGTTATGACAAAATTCATTTGTTTGATGTGCAAGTCGGCGATGCTGTCGGTGGTTATCAGGAGTCTAAATTCTTTGAACCCGGCACAGATGTGGTCGTTGCCAAGACTCCTTTTGGCAATATCGGCTTGATGGTCTGTTATGACCTGCGCTTTCCAGAACTGGCTTTAAGCTTACGTGCTAAGGGTGCAAATCTCCTGACTGCGCCTTCTGCATTTACCTATACCACCGGTGAAATGCACTGGCAGTTATTGCTGCAAACCCGTGCCATGGATAGCCAGTGTTCGGTACTTGGCGCTGCTCAACAAGGCTGGCATGGTGAAAAACGTCAGACTTGGGGGCATGCAGCTGCCACCAATAGCCGCGGCCAACTGTTGAATATGATCCATGCTGATGGCGCACATTTGATTACGGTGGACTTTGATTTAAGTGAACAGCAAAAAATCCGTGAATCCATGCCTTTAATGCAACATCGTAAACTGCTACAACTTTCTTAAGAAACCTGCCCGGATACTTGCATAAATTAACAAAATCCCTGCTTATTCTTCAGGCAAAATCGCCGAGCATAGAAGCTCCATGAACAATAAATAGGGATTAAGCTCATGTCATTAGAAAAAGCCGTCTATACCGCACATGCCAAAGCCACAGGTGGTCGTGATGGCCGCGCCACCTCTGACGATCAGATTTTAGATGTACAATTGGCCGTGCCCAAAGAAATGGGGGGACCTGGTGGTGGAACCAACCCTGAACAGCTCTTTGCCGCAGGTTATTCGGCATGTTTCTTGGGTGCGATGAAATTTGTTGCCAATCGTGACAAACTGAATATGAGTAAAGATGCTTATATCGAGGGTGATGTAGGAATTGGTCCAATTCCGACCGGGTTTGGTATTGAGGTGACTTTAAATATCCATCTTGAAGGTATGGATCAGCAAGAAGCGCAAAAACTGGTAGATGCCGCGCATATTGTCTGTCCGTATTCAAATGCAACCCGCAATAATATTGATGTGAACTTAAACGTCATTACTTAATTTTTCGATTCAACCGCTATCCTGAAAAAATGCTTCAGGATAGCTAGAGCGCTATTATAAAATTTTAATCGCTGCATCTTCCCTTAAAGGCCAATTCTATTTTCAAAACAAAAGCAAAAATCTTAATACTTATATATAATGATTCTTATTTGCAATAATTTATTTTAAATCACCTTATGTTTAAATTATTTATTTCTAGTTCTGTTCCTTAAAATGTAGTCAAACATAGTCAAGGACTAATTCGCACTCTGTTAATGTCTTGTTGCCAAACGTGTAACTAGAGCCTGAGTCGGTCAGTTCCGACTTATAGCGATCAGTCCGTTCTT
>NZ_VPCG01000089.1:0-4697 GCF_013418355.1 Acinetobacter sp. YH12151
AAATGTATATCGTTGGCAGAAGAAATTATTTAGACCAGTTATCAAAAACTTCATTGATGACTTTATTCTCGATAAAAATCATCTGCTACCACAGAGAATCTATAAATAATAGTGCGTAAGTCCTATTCTTTATATAATTATTTTGGGGTAAAACATGAAGTTTAATAAAAGTGTGCTTGTTATCACTTTAGCAGGTTTTTTAGCTGCATGTGGGGGCGGTGGTTATTATGATAATACCTCTACAAATGGAGAAAATACTATTGATCCATCAGAAACGCCGTCAACAGCAGATCAACAAAAAGTTTTTAATGCTTTAAAAGTGGAAGCAGCTTCTTTATTTGGTCAAGCTAATTCTGAAAAAAAGGGCTATATTGATCACGCCTTAGATACCTATGCTGAAAGTGTATTAAAAATTTCACAAGATATTCGCAATGTGAATATTACTGCCTTTAAAAATACGCATCGTTTAGAGAAATGTTTTGCAAACAGCACAACTGATTTCCGCGCATGCTATGTATTCAAAGGAAATGAAATTAGAAATTTACTTGGCAGTAAATACGATGGGTAGGACTTTGAAATTGATAAAGGAATCAATGCAGCAGGCGTTGCCTATGATGATTTGACCAATATTCGTCTAAAGTCAGATGATATTCTACCAGATTTAAATAGCTACTATGGTGAAACCTATTTATTTGTGTTTGAAAATAAAAATCCTCTAAAAAACTTACAAGATATTACGATTGCTGGTGCATTTTCATATCCATTTAAACAAACACAAGGTCTTCAAAAACGCTTTATTCTCATTAACCAAGAAACAAGTGATTTCAAAATTGATGTAACAAAAAGAATTCCAACTGAAGTGACGAATGAAGAAGGCGAGCCTGAAATTGTTTGGGAAGATCAAGTGACCACAATGGGTGCCTTAAGTATTTATAAAGTCCCTAAAACTGCTGATCAAAGTGAATACTATGTGACGGAAGCAGGTTCGGGCTTTAATACACTGATTAATGACAATACCAATGTCGCGTATGCTGAGCCTGTAAATTTCAAAATTGAATCTACACATGGTGATAAACCTAGTACATACAAAATCTTAAATAATATTGAAACACTTAACTTACCAAGTGTTTCAATTGCGGGTACACGTGTTGAGCATGAAGCACCTACACTGAATGCGAAAGAATTTGTTGGGAGTATTTATTTACAAGGTCCAAATATTTTGAACTTTAAAG
Organism: Acinetobacter sp. YH12151; assembly: GCF_013418355.1. Lineage (NCBI taxonomy): Bacteria > Pseudomonadati > Pseudomonadota > Gammaproteobacteria > Moraxellales > Moraxellaceae > Acinetobacter > Acinetobacter sp. YH12151. The sequence goes on from NZ_VPCG01000089.1 coordinate 1,233, forward strand.
CATCAACACTTAATTCAGTATTGACGTTTAATCATCTTATTAACGAAGTTCAATATCAAGGAACATCAACCAATACTACAGGTGGTGTAACAACCAATATTACTTCTCCAAAAAATGTAAAATATTAATGTAAAGATTTAATAAAAGCCCTCTTTTATAGAGGGTTTTTTTGTATATTGGAATTAAGAATACAAATTTTGAAAAAGTCTAGATATGTACGACCTCATCATCATTGGCGCAGGCACAGCCGGAATCAGTGCATATAATGAAGCCATCAAATACAACCAGAATATTTTAATTATCAATGATGGCCCATGGGATACCACCTGTGCCCGTGTCGGCTGTATGCCGAGTAAGCTGCTGATCTCATCTGCAAATCGGATGCATGACATTCAGTCTGCAGAAGCTCTCGCTTTACAACATGATGCCGCGGTGGATACTTCAAGAGTCATGCAACGCTTGCATAGCTTAAGAGAACGTTTTATTCGTGCAACCTTGAAAGGCGTAGATCAATGGGAAGCTTCACATAAAATTTCCGGTCAAGCCAAGTTTATTGATACACATACTGTTGAAGTCAATGGACAAACCTATCAGGCTAAAAGCTTTATTGTTTCAGTGGGTTCACGGCCTAATATTGATAAAGTATTAAAGCAAGAATTAGGCGACAGATATCTGACTTCTGATGAAATATTTGAACTTTCCCAATTACCCAAGTCCTTAGCAGTAATCGGAAGTGGTGTAATTGCCATTGAGCTGGCCCAAGCCATGCAACGGCTTGGCGTATCCACCACCATGTTTGCTCGTAGCCAGAAAGTAGGCTCGTTAAGCAGCCCTACTTTGCAGTCACTCGCGCAAAAAGAGCTCAGTCAAGAGATCAATATCAAGTTTAAAGTCTTGCCAGATCAAGTCAAAAAACTAGCCGATCAGATCAAGATTAATTTTACTGAGAATGATCAAGTGCAAAGTATTGAAGTTGACTATATCTTGGGTGCTACAGGACGTCAGACGAACCTAGATCGTTTAGGCTTAGACCAATTAAACCCTGCTTTTACAGATATCAAAAAACTGCCTATCAATAAAAAAACCAAACAACTCGCAGATCTGCCAATATTTATAGTCGGTGATGCCGCACCTGATGCCCCCATTCAACATGAAGCTGCACATGCCGGCAAAGAAGTGGTGCATAACTGTTTAAATTATCCAGAAGTTAAACCGATTCCAGCACTCACTGTATTGGCAATCGTATTTTCTCATCCGGAAATGGCGATTGTGGGACAAAGTTTTAAGCAGCTAGAACAGCAAGAGATTGAGTTTATCCGAGGATTTGCCTCCTATGAAAATCAGGGACGGGCGCTGGTACTGGCAGAAAATAAAGGCGGTATCGAAGTTTATATTGATAAAAAATCAGGCAAATTATTAGGCGCAGAACTGTTCTGTTCACAAGCCGAACATCTTGCCCATCTTCTGGCCTGGACCATTGATGCAGATCAGGATATCCACCAAATTCTGGCGAAACCTTTTTACCATCCAACGCTGGAAGAAGGTCTCAGATCGGCACTCAAACATGCTCGTCGTCAATTTGATGCATTGTAAGTGCTTGCTGACGTTCATTGAGCACATTAATCAGACGATGACTGTGGGCAACTAAACGATCTAACCAACGCTGAGCAGCCAGTAACTCCAAAGTTTTGGCTGCATTCAACTGATAGGTTGAAGCATAAATATTAATTTTTTCACGTAATTCACTACGATGCTGCTTACTCCACTGTTTTAGATGCCCCATTTCAATATACAGCTGACTTAAATCTTCAGATGAATCGATATCAGGCATCACAGTTCCGGCATTTTCCAGAATCTGGATAAAATCCAGGGCAATCTGATGAATCGTGGGCTGGGTCCGAATACTCACCACATGCTTCAAGTTTTCCAAATCACTGCGCAATACTTTTAAATAAACCATCATCCTTAATACGTTAAAGAGCCGGTTTTGATCAGCGCTATTTTCAGGCACAACAATTTTTTCCAGGTAATCCTGTAACTTATGGATTAATTCATCTTGCTGTTTTAACTCATTGGCTGAAACCAGTTCTGCCGATTTGATGGCTTTTACAATCCAGGCATATTGAGTCAATATTGTTTTAAAGATCACCTGTTCTGCGGTATTAATGGCAACTGCAGGCACAGCCAGACTAGCTTCATCCAAGGCTTGTAATAATGAATCTTCATGTGCTGGAATATATTTCACCAACAGCCGTTCAAAGGGACGCAGCAATGGCATAAAAAATAAGGCGCCACATACACTAAAGGCTGTATGAAAAGCCGCCACAATCACCACATGATCCCAACTCGATAAAAAATACTGGGGCTGATAAAGCCATAAAAATAAAGGAACCAGAATACAAAATGCAAAAATTGCACTTACTACATTAAAGCAGACATGTACCGCTGCAGTTCGTTGGGCATTTGCATTGGCACCGATGGCGGCAAGAACTGCAGTTGCAACGGTGCCAATATTCTGGCCAATGACCAGCATGAGCGCTTGATCAAGCTGAATGGCCTGACCTGCCAATGCGGCAAGTGTGGCTGTAATGGCGGCACTAGAGGACTGTAAAATTACCGTCATCACCAAGCCAAAAAGCACCAGTAACAGTTTGGCAGCCAGGCTTTCAGTAGAGAAAATGGAAAGGTCGAGATATTCTGCAACCCCTGACATGGCCACCTGAAGCAAATCAATTCCAAAGAAAATCAGTCCGAAGCCTGCAAGCGCCAAACCAGTGAGTGCGGTACGTCCATGGGCCAATATTTTAAGTAAAGCACCTATAGCAATGAGGGGTAAAGCCACTTGCCCAATCGAAAACTTTAAACCTAAAAAAGCCACAATCCAGCCAGTAGTAGTAGTACCAATATTGGCACCAATAATTACACCAATGGCTTGCGAAAAAGAGAGTACACCGGCGCTGACAAAGCCAATCGTTGCTAAAGTAGTCGCTGTAGAGGATTGCACAATGACAGTCAAGGCAATCCCTGAAGTCATTGCTTTAAAAGGAGAACCGGTAAACCGCCCTAACCACTGTCTTAGTGTTTCCCCTGCAATGTCTTTAAGACTCTCGGTCATTAAAGTCATGCCAAGCAAAAATAAACCAATCCCACCACAAAGCTGTGCAAATACCTCAAACACGCATATTCCTAGGCTTTAAAATTTTAATGATTAAAACACAATCAGCCTGATTTAAGAATGGCAATTTTTTTGAGTAAATTCAGAATATTATTTTAATTTCCACTATTTTTCTTTTTCCCGCACATAAAAAAACACCCCCTGCATAAGCAGGGGGTGTTTGGAATAATGAGCTGGCGATGACTTACTCTCACATGGGTAACCCCACACTACCATCAGCGCAAAGAGGTTTCACTTCTGAGTTCGGGAAGGGATCAGGTGGTTCACTCTTGCTATTGTCGCCAGCACAA
>NZ_VPCG01000090.1:0-4560 GCF_013418355.1 Acinetobacter sp. YH12151
CTCGCTTGATTAAAGCTTGGTTATACGAGGACCAATTGGTTGTACGGTAAGTTTTAGGTGCAGGCTTCTTCATCTGGAAATTATATTGCTAAAGAAGCCCTCAAGAATAGCTTTGTGCAACAAAGCCGATCGGATATAAAAATTTGACGATGTTTAAGGATTTTTTAAATTAGTTTTACAGATTTAAATTTTTCTCATTATTAGATTTTTAATTTTATCATTTGGTATAAAAAGTCACTCATATAGACTGAGGTTTTTTTAATTTACTGGTCATAAATAGCTAGAATATTCAGGTTTCAAAATCAAGACGTTGAGCTTAGATGAAGTTAAGCTAAAGAAAAGGTGTGTAAGGAAAGAAGATCCTTTAAGTACTGGAACTTACATAAAAAGGGAAAAACGGGTGAAAATTATTTAGTCCAGGCCAAAAAATAGGTGGATTTTCAACTATAAAGTTATTTTTTGTACGAATCATATCCCGCTTAGACTGCTAAGGACTTCTCAGAAAAGAAGAGAAATGAATTTTAAGAAGGGAATAAAATAACGATAACTTACATTCAAAAGGAAGCTTAGTTGAGGGCCGTATCATATCAATTCAGCAGCTGGCACAGATACAACCCGTCTGTTCAAAATGGAGAAAGTGCTTAGAGCTCTCTCCACAGCTCATTTTCATCTTTTAAAGGAATTGTGAAGTTAAAGTCATCATCATTACTGACCAAAAGACTGGTGGGAGTCTGCATGACCACTTTCAAAACAGTGCCTGCCTCAAAAATAATCGGGGTGCAATTTTCCTTTTCTAAGGTCAATGGTTTAAGTAATTCAATTACCGAACTTTCCATAGTTTTATTCCAAAATAAGATTACTTTTCGAGAGTTAAATCATAGCATGATTTTTGAAAATTTAACTATTTCTGCGAAAAATGAGAACTGGGTCAATGATTTGTTCACTTCAGTAGTAGCAAAACCTTTTATCTAAACATCTATAAAACCATTATTGAGTATTTGATTTTATTCTATTTATAGAACCTTAAGAAGCTATATTCGTTTGTAATAAAACAGATAGGCCGTACTGATGTACAGGATTTAAAAATACATAAGGCAAAAACTTGATGATTCATGCACCTGATTGCTTCTGGAGCTTTAGATAGGCTGATCAAGAATAAAAAGACTCATTAAGAGAAAAATACGTTTTGAAAATCTATAAAAATAAATTTTATAAGGGACTATGCATCGCTATGTTATTTTTTAAACTAAATTGAAAATTAATGCTTTATAACAGTAAAAGTCTAAAATAAGAATAAACTAGGCGTCATTTGGATGACCAAGAGATAGAAGGAGAACTAGGTCAGCATGTTCAAGTCATTTTTCCCGCAACCCGTCTGGTTTTTTAGCAGCCTGATTTTGTGGTTTATCCTTAATCTTGTGCTTTGGCATACTGGCGGATCAGGATGGGGAGTCTATTTGGGTTTCCCTGAAGGCTATTCTGAGGAAAGTCTCGCTATCGGTATCAGTCGTTTCTGGTCAGCCAAGTTTCTCTGGTTCTACCTTTGGTTTTTTCTTGCCACTGCCATATTTGCTCTCTTCTGGACGTGGAAAGCACAACATCCATGGCAGCGTTGGTCAGTCTGGGGCTCGTCTTTTATCCTGTTTAATATCTGGTTTGGAGTACAGGTCAATGTCGTTTTAAATGAATGGTATAGCCCGTTTTATGACCAGATCCAGAAAATGCTAGGCAGCGGTGGCGGTGATGTTTCACTTCTCTATCAAGAAGCTTTAATCTTTATTTATATCGCCATGATTTACGTCACTTTGGCCGTATTTAATATGTTTTTCGTCAGCCATTATGTGTTCCGCTGGCGTACCGCGATGAATAACTATTACACGGCACACTGGGAACAATTGCGTCATATTGAAGGCGCATCCCAGCGTATTCAGGAAGATACCATGCGCTTTGCCAAAACCACGGAACAGCTGAGTGTTTCCCTGATCGAAGCATTGATGCTATTGATGGCGTTTCTGCCTATCCTGTACCAGCTTTCAAGTCATGTAAAGGTTCTGCCAATTGTGGGAGAAATACCGCATGCTTTAATGTGGGCTTCTATTGGATGGGCCGTATTGGGTACCGTCATTTTGATGGTGGTCGGGATGAAACTGCCAGGACTGGAGTTTAATAACCAGAAAGTCGAGGCTGCTTACCGTAAAGAACTGGTGTACGGAGAGGATCATGCTGATCGGGCTCATCCGCTGACACTGCAAGAACTGTTTAGCCGGGTACGCTGGAATTATTTCCGTCTGTATTTTCACTATGCCTATTTCAACCTGGTCCGGATCTGGTACTTACAGTTAGACAATATCTATGGATTATTTATCCTGTTTCCGAGTATTGCAGCAGGAACGATCACCCTGGGTTTGATGATGCAAATCCTGAATGTATTTGGAAAAGTACGTGAGTCCTTCCAATATCTGATTTTATCTTGGCCGACCATTATTGAGCTGATGTCGATTTATAAACGTTTAAAAGCATTTGAATCCCATCTGGATTAATTTTTTCTAAATTACCCATTAGATTGTAAAAGCCAAATGATTTTATCTTTGTCTTTTTATATCTAAATCGACGTTAACATCTAATCGAAAAGCTTGATCTGACCGTTGGTCAGATCAGATCAAATAGGAGCAAAACATCCCAATATAGGGGTATTCAGGTCTGGTTTTCCTGATTAGAATCTTAATGACCAGCGAAGATGGAGTTTAATTTCCAGCGGTTTAACGTATAAAAATAAGAAGTGTACGTTGAGGAAATTATTCTGATGCTGATCTTGTTCAGACAATGCTATAGAGGGTAAAAAGTAATTTTTTACACATGATAATAAAGATCTTTACCATTATCCTGAATAAGCTGCCGAAGAAAGATTGCTATCTTTCTTCGGCTTTTTATGTGGTGTTCTATTTATTTCCGATTCAATCCCGCTGTTATTTATCCTTTAACTACGCGCCAGAAGGATGCTTATCTCAATTTTTATAGGCTGAGGCTTGGCATAATGTATAGGGTTGTGAATGATGTGCCTCCTTTTATCTTTTAAATTTGATACTTATCAACATCTTGTGTTTGTTGTTTGCTGCTATTTAGGCTATGTTATACGGGAATCTGGGGTTGAGATATTTGCTGTGAAGCTAAACGTAATAATTCTAATAATAGGGGCAATAGGCTTGGCGGGATGTAATAGCGTGAGTCGGCTGAAATCAGGGGTTTTACATCCTTTTGCCAGTCCGGAAGAGCTAATCGCCAAGCGGGCTTTGAATCAACGTGATGGCAGTGCAAAAGATTATATTTATCTTTGGGGGCAAGCACAGAAAAATAACAGCACTCAGGCCATGTATCCGCGTTCGATCCTGACGCAATATTGTCATGAACAAGGCGGTAAATTTTCCCTATTGTATAGAAGTAATTTTAATGCAGTGGCAGATCCTGCCCAACGCAAACGCCTGAGTACAAACCGAGGTGTGGTACAGGGAAGCGGTGCCTATCAATGTCGTATGGATGGCCTGGCTGAAAGCTGGCTCGTCTCGATCGAGCCGGTTTCTGAACGACAGGTCGATAAAACCAGCCAGAACCGTAGTGTTCGATTGCTGACCAAGTTGATGAGTGCGACTGAGGCAAGAAACTTTTACCTTGCTGCAAATAAGAACACTGTCGCTACCCAGAAAAAGACCGCTGCATCGATAAAAACGCCTGTAACGAAGAGCACGAATGAACTTAAAGAATCAGCGCGTAAAGAGCAGGAAAGGAAAGAATTAGAGAGAAAGGAATTAGAAAGAAAAGAGCTAGATAAAAAACAGATCGCGACGACGGTAGTCCCCGTGAGAGCTTCAGTGGTAGAAACACCCCAACAGCAGCAGATGAAGCTCTATGTGGCAGCACGCCGTGATATTAATAGTGGCAAGAACCTGAATAATGCCTGCAATAATGCGCAGCGTGCCTACAATTATGGCAAATTGCAGGGGACTGAGGGAACTCGGGTTTATACCGAATCTGGTATGCTGGTTGCTCGCTGTTTGAACGGGATTCCGGCCTATGCCAACCGTTTCCCGAATGCTAAAGCTCAGGCCAAGCGTGTGCTACAGAATCTGTCTAACAACTATAATCATAGTGGTGCGAAGAATATGTTGAGACAGATCAAATAAGCACTGAATTAAACGCATTTAATCCAGAATCCGTATGATGATTTTGATTCACCAGAAGATGGGATAAAAAATCAGTTCAATCAGGTCGGATATAGAGGATGAGATCCGACTGCGTTTGCTGGGCAGGTCGCGCGATTCGAACATCCATCTTCGAAAAACAGGATGGATCAATAACAATACGGTCAAGCTAAAGAACACAACCAGTCTCCAAGGAAGGATGCTGTTAAAGGTGTTTGCAGTCATCATGATTATTTTTATTAGACCTCTTGCGAAAGTAAAAAATTGTTTATACTAGTCCCATGAAATATGAAAATTTAACTAGATTTAATGATGGGGAATTTAAACGACTTGTTGGCGTTCCTCGTCCATTATTCTTAAAAAT
>NZ_VPCG01000091.1:0-4371 GCF_013418355.1 Acinetobacter sp. YH12151
CACTGGTCGGCAGAGTTTGCAAAGTGAACACCTTTCGCCCCGCCTGTGAACCGACAGCGATACGGTAAGTGATCGAGTGCCCCAGCAGGGGTGTCATCGGGTCGTCATCCACCGCATCCGAGGCCAGGTGGGTATGGCCCGCTTTCTTGACCAGGTGCGTGGCAATGACGCGGTAAACGATGCCCAGCACCCACCCCATGATCTCGGGCCGGCTGGCAAACAGGAAACGCAGCTGAAACGGGAAGCTCAACACCCACTGACGCATGGGTTGTTCAGGCAGTACTTCATCAACCAGCAAGGCGGCACTTTCGGCCATCCGCCGCGCCCCACAGCTCGGGCAGAAACCGCGACGCTTACAGCTGAAAGCGACCAGGTGCTCGGCGTGGCAAGACTCGCAGCGAACCCGTAGAAAGCCATGCTCCAGCCGCCCGCATTGGAGAAATTCTTCAAATTCCCGTTGCACATAGCCCGGCAATTCCTTTCCCTGCTCTGCCATAAGCGCAGCGAATGCCGGGTAATACTCGTCAACGATCTGATAGAGAAGGGTTTGCTCGGGTCGGTGGCTCTGGTAACGACCAGTATCCCGATCCCGGCTGGCCGTCCTGGCCGCCACATGAGGCATGTTCCGCGTCCTTGCAATACTGTGTTTACATACAGTCTATCGCTTAGCGGAAAGTTCTTTTACCCTCAGCCGAAATGCCTGCCGTTGCTAGACATTGCCAGCCAGTGCCCGTCACTCCCACTCGATTGTAAACAAGCACACAAAACCCTTTAGTGACAACAATTTGCAAGAACTATCAGGCTCAGTGCCATGAAAAATACCATGACCAGATCATGAGGTTGAACACGGCTTGCGCCGGCAGCGTTCACGCTCCTGGTCGGCGATCTCGCCCGGCTGCAATGCTAGCTCAGCATCGGTCATGCGCTCCAGCACGTCGCGTAGGCGGATGGTGCAAGGAATGGGCGGCAGCTCGAACTCATAGCCGCCGGCGATCATTTCGGCCGCAATCTCCTCGGTGATGAAAAACGGCTCGTCGTCTTGGTTCGGCTTCTTCATGCCCTTTCCTCCTGGCGCTCATCCTGGCCGACAGCGGCCAGGGCATCGGCTTCCGTCAATGCGTCCTCCACGAACGCGCCGTGCTGCTTCGCTTCGGCCTGGCTGACCTCGGCCCATATCCGTTTCACCTGGGCCGCACTGTACCCGGCCAGCTCGGCGGTCTTGTTGATGCTGTAGCCGGACTTGCGCAGCGCGACAACTTGGGCGCGGCGCTTCGGATCAGCACGGCGGCCCTTGTACCGCCCGGCCTGGCGGGCCAACTCAATGCCTTGGCGCTGGCGTTCGCGCCTGTCCTCGTAGTCGTCGCGGGCCATCTGCAAGGCCAGGCGAAAAAGCATGATCTGCACGGCTTCCAGCACGATCTTGGCGACGCCCTGGGCCTCGGCCGCCAGGTCGGATAGATCGACCACGCCAGGGACGGCCAGGCGTGCGCCTTTGGCCTGTATCGAGGCCACCAGGCGCTCGGCCTCGGGCAAAGGTAGGCGGCTGATGCGGTCGATCTTCTCGGCAATGACCACCTCGCCGGGCTGTAGGTCGCCGATCATGCGCAGCAGCTCAGGCCGGTCGGCGCGTGCGCCGGATGCCTTCTCACGGTAGATGCCGGCGACGTAGTAGCCGGCGGCCTTCGCGGCCGTAGTGATCGCCTCTTGGCGTTCCAAGTCCTGCGCGTCGGTGCTGACGCGCAGATAGACCCGCGCCACCATCGGCGCGGCTACTGGCTTCGTCCTGCGCATACTTGCGGGCTCCTTTGGGCATACTCAAATGCACCCATCTTAAACTGGCAGCTAATGTACAAAAGTTGATAGAAGCACACAAGTTCAATTTTGCACTTCTGCCCCACTATTGCAAAACTGCTTGTTAGTAGCCGTTTTTTCTTACTGTTTATAGATTCAATAATTTTTGAAACGAAAAATTGGGACTAAACATTTCGGTTTCGTTTTCTGTCGATTCGTCCTGCGTATCTTTTGCATAAACAAACATTTGTTGTTCGTAGTTTTCGATGGCATTTTCAATACTTGTAAATTCTCCGTTTGTAAGGTTTTCAGACAATATCAAAGCATCCAATAATCCCGTATTTACACCCTGTCCTGCAAAAGGCGACATCAAATGAGCAGCATCGCCAATCATTGTTATGGGTAATGGACGGTTACTTTTCCAATCATTGTTCAAAGGAAATTTCCTTGTGGGCAAGCATTGAAATGTTGATACCGAACGTATTAATTGTTTGTAAACTTCACTCCATTTGGAAAATCTTTTCAATAAAAAATCGGCAACGCTGTTTCTGTCCTGAAAATCTAAGGGAATTTTATTTTTCCATTCATCGGGCGTTTTAAAACTAATTCCTAAATACAATGCACCATTATTATTGGGATTGGCAAACAATAAAATGCCCTGATGTCCCGCCATTAATCGGTTGCCGTTGCATAGCTGAAAAAATCCGGGACAGTTTATTTCCGGTTGAAGAATATCAGCTTGGATGTTGAAAGTACCGGTTTCTTCAACTTGCGTGTCGGTAACAAAGCTCCTTATTTTCGACATTCCACCATTGGCAAGAATAACCAAATCTGCTGTTTCACTCGGTTTATTCTCAAAAGTTAGTGTCCACTTCTTCTTACCAGGTTCAAGCATAACAAGTTTTCTATCCCAAATAACCGTGTCGTTTTCTAAACTATTCAACAAGATAGCCCTTAAGTCATTTCTGTTTATTTCAGGATTGTCAAATCGATTTTCGGGCTTTACATTTTTTGTGGATAAAATATTGCCTTTTTCATCAGCAATATTTACACCCATTGGTAAGGCTAAGTCATAATAAGTTTGTAACAATCCCGCTTTTTTCATTGCTTCCTGACCTGAACCTTTGTGTAGGTCAAGGGTTCCACCAAAAATTCTTGCCTCTCGGTCGTTGTCTCTTTCGTAAACTGAAACGTCTATGCCGTTTTGCTGTAATAATTTTGCCATAGTCAGTCCAACGGGTCCACCACCAATTATTGCAACGTTCTTATCACTAAGTAAATTCATTTGTTTGTCTCTATCTATTCGCATTGTCATTCAAAAATGGCACATAACAAGTGGCTATACGCCAAATGGCGTATATATCCACTATATCTTATTTTGCTAAACCTTTCATTATCAGTGACAAATCCGTTTTCAACCGTTTACCGTTCGTTTCTACTCTCTCAAAAGGATTTATATTCATAGTGCTTTTTGTTAAGTTTTGCTCAAATATACAAATCCTTTCTATATATCTAACAAATCCATCGGACTTTTTAATTGTTCCATTCCCTTGGTGGTAATATGTGTATAAACCTCAGTTGTTTTACTGCTTGAATGACCTAACAACGATTGAATATAACGTAAACTCGTACCATTCTCAAGCAAATGCGTTGCAAAGCTATGTCGTAAGGTATGTACAGTAACTTCCTTTTGAATCTTTGCTTTTAAAACAGCTGCTTTAAAAATGTTTTGAATACTTCGGCTTGAGTATGCGCCACCTTTTTGACCTTCAAATAAATAATCTTTTGGTTTATATTCCATAAAGTATGTTCTTAAAATAATTAATGTTTTCTCAGATAAAATGGTATAACGATCTCTTTTTCCTTTTGACTGTTCTATACGAATTTGCATGCGCTTGGAGTCAATGTCTTTTATTTTCAGGTTTATACATTCAGAAATGCGCAAACCTGCCGAATAAATAGTCATCAGAATAGCCTTGTGTTTCACGTTTTCAATAGCGCGTAGTACCCGAATGGTTTCTTCTTCACTCATCACAACAGGAAGTGTTTTTTCTTTTTTTGGTCTTTCGATGAAATATGTTTTCCGTTGTCCACCCAAAACACGTTCGTAATAAAACTTAATCGCATTGATTGCCTGGTTTTGATAAGATATTGAAACTTTTCGCTCCATAACCAAATGTCGGAGAAATGATTGTATATGTCCTTCATTCAATCGATCGACGTATAGGAAGAATAAACGCCCTTTTCACCCAAGTCCAACAGCTTTGGACCGCAGTTGACTCTTTCGACACCCCTGCGATGCAACCCAATCCGGCTGACGGGGAGCCAGCAACGCTGAAAATTTACCCTCCTCTTTCCCACTAGCGGCTCCTTTTCCGACAACCAGCACGGCGGATCCCTGCCGCGGCGCTGTGAACGCAGCATTTTGATTGGTATCGTTGGCCTTCAGGCTCGTCAGTCAAACAGACCCAGGAGCAGCTCAGCCGGTGGCGCCCGGCTTTCGGGTAACGCCCTGGTCCCGCTGGTTTCGGCTTTGTGCTTCAGGTGATCAAGGATCTGCTTGATCACTATAGGGTCTTC
>NZ_VPCG01000009.1:0-95473 GCF_013418355.1 Acinetobacter sp. YH12151
GGATGCGTGTTAGTTTCAAAAAGTTATTCCTTACTATTCACTAATTCTTTAACTTTTTCTTTGTATTTTCTTAATCCATAAAGTCGAGAAGAAAAACAATGAATAATCGCTAACAGGTCTTGAGTTACTTCTTCCGTTGGGGAAAGAGATTCTTGATTCATAATAATAATTTTACAACCATGTCTTTCAGCAAAAGATTCAAACCACTCAAAACCAAAACGCACCAAACGGTCTTTGTGAGCGATGACAAGCATTGAAACTTTACCCATTTCAATATCAAGAAAAAGCTGATTGAATTTCTTTCTTTTATAATTCAAACCACTTCCAATCTCTGACACCCAATCATCAACAGCATAGCCATTTACAGTACAAAAAGTTTCTAAAGCTGACACCTGATTAGCTAAATCGGGCTTTTGAGCAACACTAGATACCCTTGAATAAACAATTACTGACGATTTAGCTTCCGTTGCTTTTATACCGATATATTCAAGGTATTGATCGTGCGTGTAGTATCTGCGATTTTTAGGATTTCGACATGCAACCAAAATACCTTCGGCATCCCATCTTTGTAGAGTTTTAACCGACTTCCCAATCATTTCACCGAATTTAGCAGGAGAATACATTAATCAATCTCCGCTAACTTCTTGAAATCCTCAAGTGTATAGTCTTTAAATATGGATTCATCACAATATATGGCTAGATCATTGTCTTCATCCCATCCACAGATAGGGCATGTATAAGGGGATGATGCGACTCCTAGCTGATTATATTTTAATAAAATATCGTCACAAACCTCATAAAGTTCTGAATCCTCATGATGATCAACAACTTCAAGGAAAATTAGTTCACTAATATTTTCTGCAAATTTTTTGTATTTTTCAGGCACTTCTAGTTGATATAGCTCTACTAAATCATCTAGTTTTTTAGCGCAAGCATCACCAAAAATCTCTAATAATTTTTCCTCATATTCTTGACAGCGCATACCTTGTCCTGAAACGTGAGTACATTCAGAAAAGCCTGTATTTGCATTAATAAAATCAGCATAGGTGGGGCATTTATCGGAGAGTGATTGATTCGTTTTTTCAGGGTACGAAGAACAATCATAGCCTAAATCTACAATATCGGTTTCATAGAAATCATTCTTTGACCACTCACCATAGACCCATGATGCAAATTCCTTAATAAACCCATCTTTATTTTCAGGGGATACAAAATAAGCAAGGTCTTGCTCTACTTTCTTTAAGCTTTCAGTCAAGTATTTCATTGCAAGTTTTTTTAAAATTTAATACCTAAATTGTATATGTTTGACTATATTTGTCAATATAATTATTTGCTATCAATCACTCTTTGAATATTTTCATTGATTTTTATGCAATGCATCTTAGTGTTATTCCGCAGTTTTGTTATAGTAAGAGCAATTTTGGATCAACATCAGGACTATGTTATGTCAGCTACACCACGCATTGGGATCTTGGGTGCAGGCGGTCGTATGGGGCGTATCCTTATTCAGGCTGTGTATGAAGCAGGTTATCAATTGGCGGCTGCGGTAGAACGCCCTGAAAGTACACTATTAGGCGCAGATGCTGGTGAACTTGCCGGAATTGGCGCAACAGGTGTTAAGGTCGTGGGTAGCCTTACCGATGTAGTCAAAGACTGTGATGTCGTGATTGATTTCACTGCGCCAGCAGCGACCGTCAATCATCTGAAAATCTGCCGTGAAGCAGGTGTTGCCATCGTAATTGGTACCACGGGTATGAATGACGAGCAAAAAGCCTATCTGGATGAATCTGCGACGGAAACTCCTGTAGTGTATGCAGCGAATTATTCAGTAGGTGTGAACGTATCGATTAAACTGCTTGAACTGGCATCGAAAGTCTTTGGCGATACGGTGGATATCGAAGTGATTGAGGCACATCACCGTCATAAAGTGGATGCGCCATCGGGGACTGCACTTATGTGGGGTGAAGCGATTGCGGATGCTTTAGGTCGTGACCTGAAAGAAGACGCTGTGTACTGCCGCGAAGGTCATACCGGTCCGCGTGAGCGTCAAAGCATTGGTTTCCAGACCATTCGTGGTGGTGATATCGTCGGTGAACATACCGCCATGTTTATTGCTGATGGTGAACGTGTGGAAATTACCCATAAAGCCACCAACCGCATGAACTTTGCCAGCGGTGCAGTACGTGCTGCTGCCTGGGTGGTCGGCCGTGATGCACGTAAATATGACATGAAAGATGTGCTGGGTTTTAACGATATTCAGGTTTAAAACCCAGTCAAAATCATTTATAAAAAAGATCTAAAACTAAAATAAGACGAATAATAAAATGCAAAAAATGATCTTCCTGCTCTGTGCAGTGGTGCTTGGCACCATTGCGCAGGCAAAGCCGCTACATACGCCCAAACTGAGTATTGATAAAAATAATATCAAGGTCTGGACCTATCAGGATCAGCAGAATCCGGTCTTTCTATATAAGGCAGAAACTACCTACCATGCACCAATTGAAAATGCCGTGTCGCTGATTCTGGATATCGAGCATGCCGTGCAATGGGTGCCTTATATGGGCAGCATCAAGGTCTTATCACGTGATGATAAAAAAGGCGAATTTACCTTGTATATGGTGCTGGATTTTCCATTTCCGTTAAAAGACCGCGACCTGATTGTACAGGGCAAGATGATCAAGCAACCTAATGGACAGATTAGTATCAAGAATAAAGCCATTCAGACCGGTTATCCCTTAAATCCGAATTATGTGCGTTTGACCGATTATCAGGGGGATTGGACTTTTCAAAAGCTGGCCAATAATCAGGTCAAGGTTGCAACTTATGGTTATGCCAATCCGGAAGGCTCGATTCCCTTAACTTTTGTAAATATGTTCGTGCAGCAACAGCCTTATCAGATGCTACAAAAGATGAAAGCAGAGCTGGCCAAGCCTGCAGGCCTTGCAGTTTTGCCGGAAGTATTGCAATAAAAAAAAGACCCAATTGCTGTAATGCTGATCAGTTAAGGAGTTTATAAGTAAAATCTTTAATTTTTTAGTCATTCACGACGGAGTCTTAACGTTCTAAATCAAATACTTGTAAATCATTTGTTACTTTGGTTTCGCCCAAATGAGAAGCGAAGCTTCGCAAGGAAGGCATCTTGTGGAGCAACACTCCTCATCCGCAAAACTCGTCAGCCACCATCGACTAGTAAATTTGTCGCAGAAATAATCATTTTTTAATCTTGCGGTGCAATACACCTCATGTCTCAAACAGTTGCGGATGACTTTTCTACCTATCAAGTATAATCATGAATTTAAAAAATAAAATGCCAGTCAATTGCTTAATTGACTGGCATTACCCAATTGCTGGGTCTTTTTGCCAGATTGAAACAGTCAGAGTTTAAGCTTGGAAATCTGCCTTTAATACAATCCGGTAGCGGGCTTTACCGGAATGCAGATGTTCAATGGCCTGATTCAGCTGTGACATCGGGAAGACTTCAATTTGTGGCGCAATGTTTTTACGTGCGGCAAATTGGAGTAACTGACGCAGTGCCGCAGGTGAACCGGTCGGTGAGCCGGTGACCGATTTAGCGCCGCCAATCAGCATGCCCGCCGGAATTTGCATCGGTTCTAAAGGGAGACCGAGCATATGTACTGTACCGTTCGGTGCCAGAGTGGCCAGATAAGCCTGCCAGTTCAAGGTGACATTGACCGTACTCAGCAATAAATCGAACTTGCCACGCTGTGCCTTTAGGGCAGCAACATCACGACTATTCACCACATGATCTGCGCCCATGGCTTTCAGCTCATCGGTCTTGTCCAGATTTGATGTGAAAGCCGTAATCTCACAGCCCCAAGCTTTGAGCAGTTTAATTGCGATATGACCCAGACCCCCAATCCCGATCACGCCAACATGATGAATAGCCTGAATCTGGTGTTTCAGAATCGGATCGAATACGGTAATCCCGCCACAGAGCAGAGGGCCGGCACTTTCAGGATCCAGATCTTCAGGCAGGGGAATGACCCATTGCCAGCCAGCACGGACCTTGTCGGCAAAACCACCGGCATGTCCGACAATAGTCGCCACTTGGCCGCCAGTACAGAGTACCTGCTGACCTGAAATACACGGATCGCAATACTGGCAGCTTTCCGCAGTCCAGCCAATGCCAACCCGTTGTCCCACTTTCAGGCCTTTGGCTTCGCCACCCAGTTGCGTGATGATGCCGATAATCTCGTGTCCAGCCACGACCGGATAAACGGATGAACCCCAGTCATTATTGAGGACTGAAATATCAGAATGACACAGGCCACAGTATTCTACTTTGACTTCGACCTGATGTGGCTGTAGTTCACCAGCATCGAATTGATAGGGTTCGAGTGCAGCACCTGCTGACATTGCAGCATAAGCGTGGATAATATTATTCGACATAAATTCAGCTCTTCTTTGAATGGGAATATATTGTTTTAAAGTGACAATGATTTTCGTGATCATCGACCATACCGACGGCCTGCATAAAGGCATAGCAAATGGTGGGTCCAACAAATTTAAAACCGGCCTTTTTTAAGGCTTTTGACATGATCTGGCTCTCAATGGTTTGTGCGGGTGCCTGACGATAATCCGCAACATCATTATTCAGTCGTGGTTGCTGGGCAAAAGACCAGAGCCATTGCCCTAAATTGATGTCTTGCTGTTGCAGCCTGAGCCATGCTTGGGCATTCTCGCGAATGGCATGCAGCTTGCCACGATGACGGATCAGGCGAGCATCCTTAAGCTTGAGTTCGAGTTGTTGATCTGTAAGTGCTGCAATCGACTGAATGGAATATTGAAAAAAATGTTCACGATACGCTTCACGTTTTCTGAGTACGGTAATCCAGGCTAGACCGGCCTGCTGTCCTTCCAGACACAGCATTTCAAACAGGCGATTTTCATCCAGCAGGGCTTGTCCCCATTCCTGATCATGATAGGTGATATACAGCGGATCATTGGAGCACCAGCCACAGCGTTGCAGAGTCATGCCATGCTCCTTATTTTTATAGTTTTATAATTTAAACACAGCCCATTGATCTTGCTGATTATCCCAGTAAGACAGTTCAGCCTGATCCAGATCGCTAAATTGAATCCACATGTCTTTACCACTTTTGTCGGCATAACCGGTACTGATCAGCAGCGCATCTTCGGTAATTTCCATCACCCAGCCCTGATAGCTTTGACCATTCAGTACGATTTTTTGTTGATTGCCTGATTCAGCAAATTCTACCAGACGGTTGATCAACGTTTCTGACATGTAAATATCCTAAAATTAACGTAAATAGGGGTAGGGGTTGACCACACCGCGCCCCTTGCCCTGTAAATAAATACCATAATGCAGATGTGGTGCAGTATGTCGGGCATTACCGCTATTGCCGACATAGCCGATGAGTTGGCCTTTTTTGACAGCATCACCTACTTTCAGGCCGCGTTTATGTCCATCCAGATGCGCATAATAATGCCAGGAGCCGCCCGGACCCAGAATCCAGACTACTTTACCACCCAAATTGTTATTGCGTAAATCTGCAATCAGACCTTCTGTGGCACTAAAGACTTTGGTTCCACGTGGAGCCATGATATCAATGCCCTCATGCAAACGTCCGTGACTGCGCGAAGCACCCCAGGTATCCTGTAATTCACGTGCTTGTACACGTGCCACCGGGATGGGCAGTGAAGAAGGCATTCGCTTATTTTGCAGTTTTTGTACCAGTAGCGGATTTAACTGTGCAGAAGAAGGTTGTTTCGGCGTACTGCTACAGGCGGTCAGTAATATGGCAATCAAAGCCACCCAGGTCAAAGCAAGGTATTGGCGCACGTTATTCATCCTTAAATATTGGCAATGCTCATTCTGAGCTGATCGATATGATGCTTTGTCCAGACTATGTCATAGGTTAACGGCAGAGATCAATTTTTTCATTGCTGTCGGCAGACCGCAATCAATGGCTGTCTCTGGACGCATCCAGTTGCCTTGCAGTTCAATTGCCAGATGTTCCTGCTGATCCTGATCCACTGCGAAAACGGTTGCTTCAAGCTGCCAGGTGAAGTGGGTGAAACTGTGGCTGATCTGGACTTTTTTGAGGATATTTTTTAGGCCAAGCTGCTGACATTGCTGTTCGAATTCATGGGCATTTTCAATAATTGGCAAGCACCAGAGTCCGCCCCACAGGCCACTGTTCGGTCGTTGTTGCCAGAGCCATTCTTCACCGGACTGAATTAATAATACTTGTGCTGAGCACACTGGCACCGGTTTTTTGGCTTTCTTGAATGGTAATTCATTTTCCAGACCTTGCTGATGCGCTTTGCAATGTTGCTGCATCGGACAATATAGGCACAGTGGTTTTTTCGGGGTACAGACTGTAGCCCCGAGATCCATAATCGCCTGGGTATAATCATGATTACGTTCGACCGGACATAATTCTTCAGCCAGTTGCCATAAAGCACGTTCATGCACCGGTTTGGACAGATCATCTTCAATTGCGAAGAAACGCGACAACACCCGTTTGACATTGCCATCCATGATCACGCCGTATTGGCGTAAACCCAGTGACATTAAGGCACCAGCGGTGGAACGGCCGATCCCCGGCAAGGCAATCCATTGTTCCAGGGTTTGAGGAAACTGCTGCTGTGCTGTCACCATGCCGGCAGCTTTGTGCAGGTTACGGGCACGGGCATAATAACCCAGTCCTGCCCAGTAAGGTGCAACCTCATCCCAAGAGGCTTGACCTAAGTCCTGAACGGTCGGAAAACGCTGAATAAAGCGTTCATAATATTGCAGCACAGTTTTGACCTGGGTTTGTTGCAACATGATTTCAGAGACCCAGACTTTGTAGGGATCACCTGTCACCTGCCAGGGCAAGTCATGACGACCATGCACATCAAACCATTCTAACAGGGCATCTGAAAATACAAACATGGATAAATAGCAACTGAATAAGCAGCAGCCATTATAGCGGAATCGGCAGGCCTGAAATGTGAAAAGTAGATAAAAACTGCGGAGTAGTGTGTATGGATATCGGCTTAATAACACAAATAATAAATGCTCCGAAGAGCATTTATTTTAAAACAGCAAAGATTTAGTCGCTAATCCCCCAACGTTCATCCAGCTTCAATACTTTGTCTTTATAGCGCGGAATAATATGAATATGCAGATGTTCGACCTTTTCCTGAAACACTTCGCCATCAATAAAACCGACATGGAAACCGGTGGGCTGGTAACGTAAATTGAGCTCATTACGTGCCTGTTCCAGCAAAGACATCAGGCTTTTACGTTCTTTGTCCGTCACTTCAAAAAATGAAGCCACATGCCGGAGTGGAATCACTACACAGTGACCTTCGGATAATGAATTCGGTTCAGGCAGCACCACACCATAATCATTTTTAGCAATGACATCATATTCGTCATAGTTACAGTAAAGGCAGTTGGTTTCAGCCATAGTCAGCATTCTCCTCTGGTAGGATTTATCGTTCTTTTCTTCAATAATTCTTTAAAGTGCTCAACTTGATTTCAAGTCGAGCACTTATATCTATTTAAGCCAAATGACGTTCCAATAAGGCATACATCGCCGCCAAGCTTTTTTGTTCCGCTTCAGCATTGTAACCAAGATCCACGCCATTGGCTTTGGCCCGTTCGTCGGCGAGCGGGTTGCTAAAGCCATGTTTGGCATCTTCAAAGACAATCACCTCATGCTCGACGTTGGCCGCATGCATTTCTTCACGGAAACTGGCGACATCATCTAAGGTGACCATGCTGTCTAGCTCACCGTGCAAGACTAGAATTTCGGCCTGAACCTGACCTTCTTGAGCCGGTGCTTTGGCAGCAAGTGTCCCGTGGAAGGTGGTCACTGCTTTTAAAGGGGCATTGGCACGCGCCAGATCCAGCACCACTTTACCGCCGTAACAAAAACCGATGGCAGCAAGTTTCTCTGCATTGACTTCATCCTGTGCTGCCAAGGTATTTAAAGCTGCTGTCGCACGATCAACGATGGTGTCCGGATCTTCAAAGGTCTGCATCATCCACTGGTAGGCCTGATCAGAATGGGTGGTCACTTTTTTGTCACCATACATGTCAATCGCCAAGGCCGCATAGCCATGTTCTGCAAGTTCGCGAGCGCGCTGTTCGGTATATTCATTACGACCCCACCATTCTGGTGCGACCAGCACACCTGCAAGGGGTGCATCTGTTTCTGGAGCGGCAAAATAGCCAATCAATACGCTACCATCCGGCGCAGTATAATGAATTTCACGGGTCTTGATTGCTGCCATGCTGACGTCCTCTATTCTTGTTGAACCGTTTAATTAACATATAACATAGCAAAACTGATCTGAATGTGACATGAAAACATTCGATTAATTATGCTTCATCCATATAAAAAAGAGAGGCCGCTATCGCGCCTCTCTGATTGAGTATTTAAAAAAACAGTATTGATTACTTCATAATTTCCAGTAATTCCACATCAAAAATTAAGGTACTGTTTGGCTCAATCACATCACCTGAACCAATTTGTCCATAGGCCAGTTCTGCAGGAATGAAGAAGCGGTATTTGGCACCTTCTTTCATCAGTTGCAGGCCTTCAGTCCAACCGGTAATCACTTGGGTGGTACGGAAGACCACAGGCTGATTGCGGGCAATTGAACTATCAAAAACCGTACCATCAATCAAACGGCCTTCATAATGTACGCGGACATTGCTATCGGCTTTTGGCGATTTGCCTTTGCCTTGCTGAAGAATCTGATATTGCAGGCCAGATTTAGTCGTTTTTATCCCTGCTTTTTTGGCATTTTCTGTCAGAAAAGCCTGACCGATTTTGGTGTTTTCTTCAGCTTTTTGTTTTAATTCAATCAGCTCTTTGGCTTCACTTTGACGTTTAAACTGGGTCAGCACTCGAGCCATGTCTTCTTCAGTTAAAGTGGATTGCTTTCCGGCAGCAGCAGCTTTTAAACCGGCACTGAAAGCATCCAGATCAATCCCTTGCAAAGAGTCGGCATTACTTTTCCCCATCAGATAACCAAAGCTATAACCGACCTGTTCAGCTTCCGGGCTTTTATTGGTCACATCTTTGGCAAGCAGATTGCCAGAACTTAGCAGTAAAACCATCAAGCTTATTTGTATTTTCATATTTATTCTCAAAATAAAGGAGAGCGCATTGCTCTCCTTATTTATAGATTATTTGACTTCAATGAGTTCCACATCAAAAATCAAAGTACTGTGTGGAGGAATCGTCCCTGGCACGCCTTGTTCACCATAACCAAGTTGAGATGGGATATACAGGGTCGCTTTACCGCCTTCTTTCATCAGTTGCAGACCTTCAGTCCAGCCTGGAATCACTTGATTGAGTGGAAACTCAATCGGCTCGCCACGTTCAACCGAACTGTCAAATACAGTACCATCCACCAGTTTGCCGGTGTAATGGACTTTCACGATTGAAGAAGCAGCTGGCTGTTTGCCCGTGCCTTCTTTGGTCACTAGGTATTGCAAACCGGAAGCTGTGGTTTTTACACCCGCTTTTTTGGCATTTTCGGTCAGGAAACTGTCACTTGATGCTTGTGCTTGTTTAGTGCTATCGAGTTGCTTTTGCTGCATTTCTTTCTGGAACTGTTCGTAAGCTGCCTGTAATTCTTCTTCAGTATACGCCGGTTCAGTACGCGCATGTCCTTCACGTACGCCTGTCACAAAGCTATTAATATCCAGCTCAGGTGGGGTTTGATGAGCCACTTCATAACCGAGAGCATAGCTGATTTTAGAAACAGCAGAGGCATCTTTAGATGCTTTAGTCGTTTGAGCAGCTGGGTTTTGAGTTGCATAGTAAACAGGTACTAGCGCGGCACCGCCTAGAAGAACAGCGACAGCAATCGGTAAGGCCTTGCTCATGTATTATTCCAATCTAATGTTATCGTTGAGGTTCATTCCATCTTAGCAGAAAATTTTGAGAAATCTTGCAGAATGGGTGGTTTTTTAGCAAGCAAATATCGCAGTTTGGTAGAGCTTTAAAAAAATAAAAAAACCAGCAATGGCTGGTTTTTTAATTTTTCAGAATTTAATCATTATTAGAGAATGTCTAGGAACAATGCTTGCTCCAACCGACATTCTATTTTACAAAGAACTTAGTAGGAAAATAAGCCCTTTTCTAAGGGGAATTCGATACCAATTGATACACCGCCATCGTTACCGTGTACATCAGAGTCACCCACCCACCCATTCAGTTTAAGTGGAATATCTGGGCGTAGATAATGTGTCCAGGTTAGATCTAGCACTTTTAATTCATCCTGCGCTGGAAAAGCTAAATTAGTAATGCCTCTATCACGTCGATTAGCTGCTTGATCAAATTTCGCAAATAGGATGCGTGTATTAATACGATTGAGATGATCCAAACGAATATCGCCACCTACAGACAGCATTTGACCATCACCACCTATGGCATGCGCCAAGGGATAACCATGCTGGTAAAAACCATCGGTGTAGTTGGTGTGATTATAGGAAATGCCTTGTGCTTTACCATTGGTACGGGTATCTGCCCATTCGGTATACAGTTGGAAAGGCATATTGTTATAACTTGATGAATAATCGATTCCAGCCAAATACATTTTTTTGGCCGGCAAGCCGCCTGCTTCATCTTCACCGACATATTGCGCATAGATACCCATCGGGACTTGCACGAGGGGATGTAGATTTAAGCGTGCATCAAAACCGGCAATTTGATTTGATGGATCAGGTTCACCTGTACCACCATTGTCTTTATTGCCAACAAAAGCATCCCAAAGTGAGCTCAGGCTTTCAGGCCGACCTTCACCACCCCATTGCATAGCACGCGATGCACCCAGTTCTAAATAAGGCAAGGGTTGTGCAGTGACACGTAAGCCAATCAGTTTGGCATCAGGCACAGCATCATAATCCTGCAACTGCCCTGCAAAAGCTTGATATTGCCAAGGTCCAATCCAAGCCAACCATTTGTTTGCAAAAGCATTCTGTTCGGCACGCTGCATCGTCACGCCATAGACAGGGCGGCTGGCATCACCACGAATTAAACTGCCATCATGTGCAGGACCCCAGTAGGTCGGGATCTGTCCAGCAATCAACCATTGATTCCATAATTTTCCAGCGATATATGAGCCTTCAAGATTCAAATCTTGATCATTGTCAATCTGTAGATCTTTTTCTGCATTCACACGAATTCTGGCATCCCAGTTCTCGTTACCCGCATTTAGCTCGATACCTGCCTGATATTGCGTTTTTTGCTGATCGCCAAAGGCTTGAGGAATATTCTTTTGATCAGTTTCTGCAAATAAGGATGCTTTGAGCGACTGGTTATTGGCATTCAAATGTGCCCATACAGTATCAATGACTTTTTGCTGAGTATTATTGTTGATTTTAGCTTGAGCAAGAGCACGTTGGATTTCATCACCACTGATGGGCCAAGTCGACGTGCTTATTTGAATAACACCCTGCTGATTGAGCCAGTTTAAATCGGTACGTAAGTTTTGGTCATTTAAAACGATGCCTTGTGCAAAGGCGAGGGAAGAACTTAATGCCAAGGTAGCGAGCAGTGTTTTGGATAACATTCTTGTATATTCTCAGGACTTTTAAACTATAACCACGATAGGTTTTTTAGTTGATTTTTTCAACAACAATCATTTGCAATAAATGTAAGGAAGGATAATTTCACACCCTGCTCAGACAGAGTGTGAAAGTCGAGTTTAGAATAGATTAGTCATTATCTTTATGTGCAGTATAGGCATAGGCATAATTATAACCATAGCTACCCGCTGCACCTTTTTGTACATCATTCAGAATCACGCCATTGACTTTTACATTGGCCTGTTCAAAACGATTCACCGTAATTTCAAGCTCTTTGATTTGCGTCTGAGCATGACGGGCAATCAATAAATTGACCCCTGCATATTGCGCAATAATAATACCATCAGTCACAGCAAGTACTGGCGGAGTATCAATTAAGATGTGATCAAAATGAGCAGATGCCTGATCCAGGAAAGCCTTGAATTTATCGGTACTTAACAGTTCAGACGGATTGACTGGACTCTTGCCGCGAGTAACAAAGAACAGGTTTTCTACAGTCGAGTTTTGGACAATATCTTCATAGCTATTTTGAAGATTTAACAGTTCTGCTAAGCCAGGGCTTAGCTCTGCATTGAAATATTTATGCAAATAACCACGACGCATATCACCATCAATGACGAGTACCCGTTTTCCACCTTGCGCCAAAATGGTTGCAAGGTTAACAGTAATAAAAGATTTCCCAATCTCAGGGGCAGGGCCTGACAATGCAATCACATTATTGCTGACATTCATTAAGGCAAAGTGAATTGCGGTGCGCATACTGCGCAGGCTTTCAATCGCAATATCACCGCTGTCTTTAACCGCAAGAATAGGAATATTCTTTTTCTTTTTCAGCAGGTTGATATAACTTTCTTGAATTAAAGAACGCGGTACGGTGGCATACACTGGCAGATCCAGCTCATTTTCAATCTGAGCAGCATCTTTAATGCCTGAACGCATCATATTACGTAACAGTGCTAATAATGTACCGAGGAATCCTCCCAGAAAAATCGATAAAATCAGAATTTGTAATTTTTTGGGTGCAATCGGTTTAATCGGCTCAACTGCTGTATCGACGATACGAACATTGCCAATTTCACCGGCTTTGGCAATACGAAGTTGCTGGTATGAATTGAGTAAGCCTGTATACAGCTGCTGTTTTACTTCAACCTCACGGAACAATTGTAAGTACTGGCGCTGTAGTTCAGGTAAACGTTTTAATGTTCCATCTAGCTCTGCAATTTTTTTATTGATTGCAGCGAGTTGTGCATTCATTTGCTGCATCATCGGATGTTCATCCATATATTTGGATGAAGCTTCTACAACCTGCTGCTCTAGCTGGATTTTTTGTGTCTCTAAAGTAATGCTTTGGGTTAAATATAATTCCGATTCTTTGGTAACATCCACTGTATTTGCTTGTTGGCGGAAGCGGTTGAATTCACGCTCTGCAACATCAAGTTGTTGTTTTAATTCCGGTAATTGATTTTCAAGGAATTTAAGTGTCTGCGCAGTTTCTGCAGATCGACGTTCAATATTCTGTTGGCTATAAGCAGCTAGAATGGCATTCAGGACTTGAGTAATGTGCTGTTTATCTTCGCCTTGATAGTTAAGACCTAATACACCGGTCATCTTGCCTTTTTCAGCCACTGAGTAGTTACTGGTCAAAGACTGCATGGCAGCAGGCAAGCTTTGCTTTCGGATATTATACGTGGCATCGAAACTGTCTTGACTAAAGACACCTACTTTCCAAAGACCGTATTCAGATGAGGATTGACTGATCTGGTTTAAAGGCGCAGAAAAAACCACCTGTTCAGTTTTTTCATCCGTCAGGCTATATTTGCCTTCTTTAAAACTTAAAATTAAGTTTTTATCCTGGAAATATTGTGGGATATCAAACTGGCGAACATCAAAACTATTCTGATTATCTTTAAATAATACTGATTTTTTTGAGTATTCGGTGCTGTACTTATGTTTGGCCATTAACCGGTTCCAGAAACTGTCTTCTGTACCAGATATGCGAATATTTAAATTTAAATGATTGATGACTTCGCCGAGCACCAAACGTGATTTTAAAATCTCAATTTCAGCTTGAGCAGGGGATTTTTGCTCAATCATACTGGATAAATCACCCAATAGTGCAGCTGAAGTACCTTTACTATCTTCGACTTGTACCAAGGCATCTACTGTATATGTATCTGGTGTGGTTCTCAAGTAGAGTAAGGCACAGATCAAGCTTAAAATAATGCACAGGGCAATCAGTTTCCATTGCGCAATTAAGGAAAAAAACAATTCCTTGAGGTCAATGGTATCTTCGGTGTTGGCGGTTTGGCTCATAATTTAAATATCAAAAAGTGAAAATATTAAAAAAATTAAATATATTTTTTCCAGTCAGCAATACAGTCTTGAATTAATTGACAGGTGTCATCAAAAAATGTTTGATCATGCTGATAAGGATCGGCAATATTTTTACTTTGCCAATGCCCCAGTCTAAAGGTTTTACCTTTAGCAAATGGCCAGGTCTGTTCTATATGTTTTTGCTGATTCTGACTCATCACAAGAACTAGGTCAGCTTTTTTAATCAGCTCAGCATTGAGTTTTTTTGCAACATGTGGACTCATGTCGATCCCAAAACGTTGCATGCATAGACTAGCCTTTTCATCTGCTGCATGTCCGACGACGCCAGCAATACCTGCAGACTCAATCTTTAAGTGCGGATATTGCTGTTTTAAAAAGTATTCTGCCATGGGGCTACGGCAAATATTGCCAATGCAGACCACTAAAATATTATTAATTTTCATTAATTCCCCAAACGATCTAAATTATACAACGCATTTGAGAATGGAATAACCTGGTTTACGACACGCTGCCAGCGCGCTAGGCCGGATGCATCGACATAGACAATATCATTGCTGTGCATTTTAAACTGGTTGGCCAGACCAAAATCAGCAATGCTGGTCAAGTCCATCTGATAGACTTCAGTGTGGGCAGTATTTGGTTGGCTACGCACCACATACACCTTACTACGACTGGCAGAAAGTGGATTTAAGCCCAGACTTTCGCCTAATACATCACTGAGGCTCATGCCTTGGTCACGTAATGGTAAAGATTGGTTTTTACCTGACTCACCCATGACATAGATCTTCTGGTTTTCGCGGTTGTTTACATATAATGTGTCATTTGGCTGAATCAATAAGTTATGCAGCGAAAAACCTGCTTTTTCTAGTTCTACGGTATTTAGGCTATATGATCGTCCCTGACGTACTAGAGTAATAGAGGTGTTGTCACCTTGCTGTGCATTTACACCACCTGCCATGCTCAAAGCAGTATAAACACTGACAGGTTGGTCGCTTAAGTAAAACTGACCTCCATTCATCACATTACCTTGCACTGAATAACGCTGGCCTTGATACGATACTATTCGTGCGATTACATCTGGATTTTTTAGGTAACGTGATAGCTGATTACGTAATTCACGATTGACTTGCGCTAGTGATTTTCCTGCAGCTTTATAACGCCCAATAATCGGAAACTGGATATAGCCTTCCGAATCGATTTGGAAACCATTTGCTTGTGCAGACTGATCACTACTAATATTAGGTGGAGATGTGAGTTCTGGATAAGCCCATAAATAAATTGATAAAATATCACCTGGGCTCAGGCTGTAGTTACGGTGCTGTGTTTTGAACAGGTGAGCATATTGTTGTTGAATATTATATTCAGCAGGCCGGGCAGCCATAATGGAATCTTGAGTGATTTTTATGACATTTACTGTAGTACCCAGGTCAGTTTGAAAAACGCCTTCGCTAGGTAAGTCATATGTTTGTAAACCAGAGGTGACTGCACACCCTGTAGTAGCAATGCCACATGCCAATAAAGCAGCTAGTTGAAAGTGTCGCACATGTTTTCCCAAAGATTATTTTTAAATTTTAAAATTGAAGCTATTCTACCCATGTATATTGAACATATACATAGCAATTTGTAACTATCTTCTGGTTTATGATAAAGCTGAATGGTATTGAAAATGTAAATGATTTTAATAGTTATAAATAAAATAAGTAATTCTTACAAAAAATATACACTATGCTATTTTTTAATAGGATTTGAGCACAAATCATAATAGAAATTTCATGGTTTTCTGCTAGTATGCCTGCCGAAAGATTTAATCTTCATAAGTACAGTACATAAATAAGGCGTTGAAATGCTATCTATTGCAGATTTAAAAATTGCGGTGATTGGGTTAGGTTATGTAGGCTTACCACTTGCGGTTGAATTTGGGAAAAAAGTACCTGTAATTGGTTTTGATATCTATCAGAAAAGAATTGATGAGCTTAAAAGTGGCCAAGACCATACCTTAGAAGTTTCTCCAGAAGAACTCAAACAGGCAAATCAGCTGAGTTATTCAGCAAATTTAGAAGATTTAAAAAGCTGTAACTTTTTTATTGTCACTGTACCTACGCCAATTGATGAATTTAAACAGCCAGATTTAACTCCGCTTGTTAAGGCCTCGACCAGTATTGGTCAGGTGTTAAAAAAAGGCGATGTAGTGGTGTATGAATCTACTGTATACCCAGGCGCAACTGAAGAAGACTGTATTCCGGTATTAGAAAAGGTTTCAGGTTTGAAATTTAATCAGGACTTCTTCGCCGGTTATAGCCCAGAACGGATTAATCCGGGCGATAAGTTGCACCGTGTCACCAATATTCTAAAAATTACTTCAGGATCTACTCCAGAAGTTGCAGACTTTGTTGATCAGGTCTATAACCTGATTATTGAAGCCGGCACCCATAAAGCAACCAGTATTAAAGTCGCTGAAGCAGCAAAAGTCATTGAAAATACCCAACGTGATGTAAATATTGCCTTAATTAATGAACTCGCCGTTATTTTTAATAAGATGGGTATTGATACCGAAGCGGTTCTGAAAGCCGCGGGCACAAAGTGGAACTTTTTACCATTTCGCCCAGGTTTGGTCGGTGGTCATTGTATTGGGGTAGACCCGTATTATTTAACCCATAAAGCGCAGTCTATTGGTTACCATCCTGAAATTATTTTAGCCGGCCGTCGTTTAAATGATGGTATGGGGGCTTATGTGGTTACCCAGCTGGTAAAAGCAATGATTAAGAAAAAGATTCAGGTGGAAGGTGCCAAAGTTTTAGTGTTGGGTTTAAGCTTTAAAGAGAATTGCCCAGATATTCGCAACACCAAAATTATTGATATTGTGAATGAGCTACAGGAATATAATATTCAGGCAGATGTTTATGATCCTTGGGTTAATACCCAAGAAGCACAACATGAATACGGTATTAGCCCAATTGCAAGCCTAGAACAAGGCCAGTACGATGCCGTCATTTTAGCAGTTGCGCATGAGCAGTTTAAAGCAATGGGGGCTACAGATATTCGCGCTTTAGCCAAACCAGAACATATTTTATATGACTTAAAATATGTATTAGAACCATCTGAATCTGACCTCCGTTTATAATATTTAGGGACCTATATAAGAATGAGCCAATATCAGACTGTATATGAGCAATTAAAACAAAATCCTAAAACCTGGTTGGTAACAGGGGTGGCAGGTTTTATTGGCTCTAACCTTTTAGAAACTTTATTAAAATTGGATCAGACTGTGGTGGGGCTAGATAACTTTGCTACAGGTCATCAACATAATTTAGATGAAGTTCAAAGCTTGGTATCTGCTGAGCAGTGGGCAAAATTTAGCTTTATTGAAGGTGATATTCGTGACTTAGAAGACTGTCAAAAAGCCTGTTCTGGTGTGAACTATGTATTGCACCAAGCGGCTTTAGGCTCTGTACCACGTTCTATTGCTGACCCGATTACCACCAATGCTGCGAATATTACAGGCTTTTTAAATATGTTGGTGGCTGCTCGTGATGCTAAAGTAGCTAGTTTTACTTATGCCGCCAGTAGTTCTACCTATGGTGATCACCCGGCATTGCCAAAAGTGGAAGAAAATATTGGTAACCCACTTTCGCCTTATGCGGTGACTAAATATGTAAATGAACTGTATGCCGATGTGTTTGCACGAACTTATGGTTTTAAGTCAATTGGGTTGCGTTACTTTAATGTGTTTGGAAAACGCCAAGACCCGGACGGTGCTTATGCTGCAGTAATTCCTAAATGGACTGCTGCCATGATTGCAGGTGATGATGTGTTTATTAATGGTGATGGTGAAACCAGTCGAGATTTTTGTTTTATTGAAAATACGGTACAAGCCAATATTTTAGCTGCTACCACACAAAATGAAGAAGCGAAAAACCAAGTTTATAATGTGGCTGTAGGTGACCGTACCACACTCAATAATTTGTTTAATGCGATAAAAGCAGCGCTCAATGAAAATGGTGTGACTTATACTAAAGCGCCTATTTATAGAGAGTTTCGTGTGGGTGATGTAAGACACTCACAGGCAAGTATTGGGAAAATTAAAAAATTATTGGGTTATGAGCCACAATTTGTGATTTCACGAGGTATTGAAAGCGCTATGCCTTGGTATATAAAATTTTTAGGTAATAAATAAATGAAAATTTTAATTACAGGCGGTGCAGGATTTATTGGTTCAGCTGTCATCCGTCATATTATTCAAAATACCAATAATGAAGTTCTGAATATCGATAAACTAACTTATGCGGGAAATTTAGAATCATTAAAAGAAATTGATCAACACCCGAACTATCAGTTCGAACAAATTGATATTTGTGATACAGAACAAATTGCAGCTGCAATAGAAGCGTTTCGACCGAATGCAATTATGCATTTGGCAGCAGAGTCACATGTAGATCGCTCGATTGATGGTCCTGCAGCATTTATTCAAACCAATATTGTGGGAACTTATACTTTATTAGAAGTTGCTCGAAAGTATTGGATGGGGCTTGACGCCGAAGCTCAACAAAACTTTCGCTTTCATCATATTTCAACTGATGAAGTTTATGGTGACTTAGAGGGTACAACTGATCTGTTTACGGAAACAACTTCATACGCGCCAAGTTCTCCATATTCTGCCTCTAAAGCCAGTTCAGATCATTTGGTACGTGCATGGCACAGAACTTATGGTCTACCTGTCATTGTAACCAATTGCTCAAATAATTATGGACCTTATCATTTCCCAGAAAAACTAATTCCATTGGTGATTCTAAATGCATTGGATGCTAAACCTTTGCCTGTATATGGTAATGGTCAGCAAATTCGGGATTGGTTATTTGTAGAAGATCATGCGCGTGCTTTATATAAAGTGGTGACCGAAGGTGTAGTGGGTGAAACCTATAATATTGGTGGTCATAATGAAAAGCAGAATATAGAAGTGGTCAAAACCATTTGTAAAATTTTGGATGAGCTAAAACCACAAGCCAACGGTCAAGCGTATGAGTCATTGATTACGTTTGTAAAAGACCGCCCTGGGCATGACTTACGCTATGCAATTGATGCTACAAAAATTCAAGAAGAATTGGGCTGGACACCCACAGAAACTTTTGAAACTGGAATCCGTAAAACGGTGCAATGGTATTTAAATAATTTAGATTGGTGTCATCGAGTGCAAGATGGCAGTTACCAACGTGAAAGATTAGGTGTAAATTCATAATGTCAAATACAACAAAAGGTATTATTTTAGCAGGCGGTTCAGGTACACGTTTATATCCGATTACCAAAGGGGTATCAAAACAATTATTGCCTATTTATGACAAGCCAATGGTGTATTACCCGCTTTCAGTATTAATGCTTGCAGGTATTCGAGAAGTATTAATAATTAGCACGCCTGAAGATATTGATGGTTTTAAGCGTTTATTGGGTGATGGTGCTCAATTTGGTATTCAGCTTGAATATGCCGTCCAGCCTAGTCCAGACGGTTTAGCACAAGCATTTATTATTGGTGAAGACTTTATTGGAAACAGTAATGTTTGTTTAGTGCTTGGCGATAATATTTTTTACGGTCAAGGTTTTACCCCAATGTTGCGTCAGGCTGTGTCACGTCAAAAAGGTGCGACTGTATTTGGCTATCAGGTGAAAGACCCTGAGCGTTTTGGTGTAGTTGAGTTTGATGAGCAGAAACGCGCAATTTCTTTAGAAGAAAAGCCAAAACAACCTAAATCCCACTTTGCGGTCACAGGTCTATATTTTTATGACAATGATGTGATTCAAATTGCGAAACAAGTGAAGCCTTCTGAACGTGGAGAGTTGGAAATTACCACAGTTAATCAAATGTATTTAGAGCGTGGTGATCTAAATGTGGAATTGCTTGGACGTGGTTTTGCATGGTTGGATACAGGTACACATGCGAGCTTACTTGAGGCAGCGCAGTTTGTAGAAACCATTGAAAAACGTCAGGGTTATAAAGTGGCGTGTTTGGAAGAAATTGCCTTGAATAATGGCTGGCTCAGTAAAGAACAGGTTTTAGAAATTGGTCAGAGCATGAGTAAAAATGATTATGGGCAATATCTCATTTCCTTGGTGAATGAGATATGAGTCAAGAGCCAATTTATGTAACACAACCTGTTTTACCTGAGCTTGCAGAGTTTATTCCTTATTTAGAGGAAATTTGGAAAAATAAAATTTTAACTAACTGTGGACCTTTGCATCAGCAGTTGGAAAAAGAGCTTTGTGAGTATTTAGGGGTTGATTATATTTCATTATTTAATAATGGAACGATTGCATTAGTAACAGCATTGCAGGCACTTGGGCTTGAACAAGGTGAAGTAATTACGACACCATATACTTTTGTTGCTACGGCTCATTCGATAGTTTGGAATAAACTCACGCCAGTCTTTGTTGATATTGATCCACAAACATCCAATATTGACCCAGTAAAAATTGAGCAAGCGATAACGGATAAGACGGTTGCGATTTTACCTGTGCATTGTTATGGCATTCCTTGTGATGTGGAAGCGCTAAAAAATATTGCTACCAAGCATAATTTAAAATTAATCTATGATGCTGCACATGCCTTTGGTGTAAAGCATCATGGGAAAAGCTTACTCAATTATGGTGACTTAAGTGTAATGAGCTTTCATGCTACAAAAGTATTTAATACTTTTGAGGGTGGAGCTATTGTTTGTCATAGTGCTGAAATGAAGCAACGTATTGATCGTTTAAAGAATTTTGGGATTGTGAATGAAAGTACAATAGATGATATTTCTTTAAATGGTAAGTTGAGTGAAGTACATGCGGCACTTGGCTTATTGCAATTAAAATCTATTGACCACACCTTGTTAATGCGTAAAAAAATAGATGCTTATTATCGTAAATTATTAGATGGTGTTGAGGGAATTAGCTGTATTCAACGTACAGCAACGGATGTTGATAATTATTCATATTTCCCAATTATTGTTTCTGATTCATTTCGGCTAAGTCGTGATGAATTGTTTGAAGAACTTAAAAAGCAGCATATTTTTGCACGTAAATATTTTTATCCAATTATGACTGATCTAACAGTTTATCATTCGTATAAGGCGGAAACTCCTCAAGCTAAGTTTTTGTCTGAGCACGTTTTATGTTTGCCTATTTATCCTGAGATGAACATGAGAGTTGTTAGAGAAATTACTAAGTTAATTAAGGGGGTGAAAAAATGAAAGTAGCAATTATGCAGCCATATTTGTTCCCTTATATTGGCTATTTCCAATTAATAATGTCATCAGATATTTTTGTCATTTATGATGATGTTAACTATATAAAGAAAGGTTTTATTAATAGGAATAGTATCCTGCTAGATGGTACTCCTTATCGTTTTACTATTTCTGTACCATCAGCCTCACAAAATAAACTAATTAATGAACTTCAGTATTCTCAAGAAATAGAGAAATTATTAAAAACTATTGAGTCTGCTTATATTAAAGCTCCATTTTTTAAACAAGTTTTTCCTATCATCGAAGATATCTTAAATTATCAATCAAGAGGTATTGCTGAATTGTGCAAATTCTCTTATCAAAAAATATTTGACTATTTGGGGTTAGAAAAGAAAATTATACTATCTAGTATTCTAGATTATAATCGTATACAATCCGCTAGTAATAAATTGCTTGAGATTACAAAAAAACTAAATGGGCAGGTTTATATTAATAGTCCAGGAGGTAGGATGTTGTACGATAAAACAATGTTTGAACCATTTGGGGTGAAGCTTAAGTTTATTGAGCCCATTGTAAAGCCATATATACAGTTAAACACTGAAAACTTTATTCCTTATTTGTCGATAATAGATATCTTAATGAATAATGATAAAAAAACAGTTGTTGACTATATGTTTGATTTTTCATTATTGGATTGATTGTATGATTTTTGATCAAATTGAGCACATGATTAAAACAGAGTATTCCCTTAGTGGCAGAGATTTTATTGATGTTGATAATGTAGATAACTATGTTAATAAAATAAAAAATAAAGCAGAGTTGATCCCTCATATTATTGAAGGGGTATGTGTTGGATTTATTGCATTTTATGCAAATGATGAAACTCAAGAGAATGCTTTTATTACTATGGTGATGATAAGAAGTGATATGCGCGGGAGGAAAATAGCAGGTTCACTTTTAACTGCAGTTTTAGAAAACTTAAAGAGTCGAGGATTTAAATTTTGTAATCTTGAGGTTAGGACTAATAATACTAATGCAATTAAGCTTTATGAAAATTTAGGATTTAAAATAAAGAATATAAATTCTAATAGTATTTTTATGTTTAAAGAACTTTTTTAATGTCTCTAAAAAAAAATATTATTGCTAACTATGCCAGTCAACTTTATGTAACTGGTGTAGGTATTTTAATTTTGCCTTTATATATTAAATATATGGGGGCAGAAGCCTACGGTTTAGTTGGCTTT
This sequence comes from Acinetobacter sp. YH12151, assembly GCF_013418355.1. Taxonomy (NCBI): domain Bacteria; kingdom Pseudomonadati; phylum Pseudomonadota; class Gammaproteobacteria; order Moraxellales; family Moraxellaceae; genus Acinetobacter; species Acinetobacter sp. YH12151. The sequence goes on from NZ_VPCG01000009.1 coordinate 22,371, forward strand.
TTTACTATGCTACAAGCATGGTTTGCTGTTTTGGATTTGGGTTTAACTCCGACTATAGGGCGTGAAACGGCTCGATATTTTGGTGGTTCTATGTCTGCCCTTGCATATAGACAGCTATTTCGAGCGTTAAGTGTAATTTTTGTCTTTGTTGCTGTGCTGGGTGGTGGTGTATTATTTGTTTTTGCTGAGCAAATTGCATCACATTGGTTGCAGATAACAGCGCTTGATCTTGGAGAAGTACTGATTGCTGTACAAATCATGGCAATTAGTGTGGCATTGCGTTGGTTAGGTGGATTATACCGTGGCGTTATTACGGGGGCTGAGCAACTTGTTTGGCTGAGTAGTTTTAATGCCATTATTGCTACATTTCGGTTTATTGCTGTTTTTGCAACGATGAATATTTTTGGTTACACACCATTAGTATTTTTTCTGCATCAACTTATTGTGGTCTTGATTGAAATTATTGGGCTTTATTGGAAAGCTATTTCATTGCTGCCTAAAAAAAATGACCTAATCCAAGCTATAGGCTGGTCCATTAAGCCTATTACCCCAATTTTAAAGTTTGCATTAACTATTGCCTTCACTTCATCTGTATGGGTATTTGTAACACAAACGGATAAGTTAATCCTCTCTGGAATCTTACCTTTAGCAGAATATGGTTATTTTACCTTAGCTGTGTTGGTGGCTAGTGCTATTATGATCATTAGTGGGCCTGTAAGCAGTGCGATTATGCCACGTATGGCGAATTTACATGCCCAGGCAAAGCGAGAGGAGATGTTGCAGGTCTATCGTAATGGTACACAAATTGTTAGTGTATTGGCTGGAACAGCATCATTAGTTATTGCTTTTTATCCAAAACAATTACTTTTTGCTTGGACAGGTGATTTGCTCTTGGCGGAGGCAGTTGCTCCTATTTTACGTTTATATGCGCTTGGAAATGCCTTATTGGCTGTTGGTGCATTTCCATATTATTTACAATATGCATTGGGTAATTTACGTTTTCACCTAATTGGTAATGTCATTATGGTGGTGCTGTTGATACCATCTATTATTTGGGCGGCAACGCACTTTGGTGGTGTTGGAGCAGGCTATGCATGGTTTGGCATGAATCTGTTTTACTTTATAGTTTGGGTGGCTTATGTACATCATAACCTTGCTCCAGAACTACATACAAAATGGCTCTTTAAAGATTGTTTATCAATATATTTTCCTGTGATATTTTTCCTTTTATTTATAAGTCAATTTTCTTATGATACAGAAAATAGATGGGTGATTTTATCTTATCTTTTATTTATTAGTATGATTAGTTTAATTATAGCAGGATTCTCATCAAAGTTGGGAAGAAAAAAATTTATTCAAAAATTTAGGTATGGAACTAATAAATGATTAAAACTAATAGTAAGGTTAAACTTAATATTGATGATGGCCCTATTGTTTTTTTGGGGGGAATGAATGCTATGCCCATGATGTATGCATGGGAGTTAAAAAAAATGGGCTATGAAGTTATCTATTTTGTAGACAGACCTCAGAATGATACATTAAGTCGTCCCGAAAATCATTTTCCTAATATTATATATCCATACCCTGAATGGATTATTGAAGTAAATTTAAAAACTCAAATTCTATTACCATTTTTTGTGCAGATGTGGGGAAGTTTTTTTTTAAAAAAAACAGAAAAAAAATCTCAAAAAAAACCACAGTTATTTGTATTAAATGGTTTTTTTATTTCACTTAGTCCTTTTTTTGTTTCAAAAGGAAGTCAAGTAATAGCTTTGAGTCATGGTTCTGATCTGGATACTTGGGCTGATGTAGAAAGTATTGACATATTAAAAAAAACTTTTTCTAAAAAATCCTTCTTTAAGTATTTTCCAAGTTTCTTATCTAGTCATTTAATTTCTTATATTGTGAAAAAGCAATTTAATTCTCTTTTATGTGCTTGTGCTGTTATATATTTTCCAAAAGGCTTTAACTCTAATGGCGATAGAGTTATTCAAAAGTTGCAAGAGCAGAATGTAAGTGTTTTTGAACGGTATGATATATCATTTGAGCCTTTAGAAGGTCAGAATAGAGATTTCAAAAAAAGAAATGGAAAGTTAGTTATATTTTCTGGCGTCAGATTTTTGTATCAAACATTTCCTAATGGAAATGAAGAGTATTCAAAAGGAAATGATATAATTATAAAAGGCTTAGCAAAATTTTATAAACATTATCCTGAGATCGAGATACACTTTGTAGAAAAAGGTGAGGATGTTGAAGCAGCTAAACAGCTTTGCAAAGAGTTAGGCTTAAGCAGTGTTGTAGTATGGCATAAAGAAATGAAGTTTTATGAGTTATTAGAGTTATATCAACAGTCTGATATTTGTTTTGATCAAGTTGGAAAACATTGGGTTGGTGCCATTGGTGGGTATGCACTTTGGTTGGGGAAACCATTAATAGCAAATGATGAACGTCCAAAAAGAGTTGACTTTTGGCCTGATGAAACACCTATTTGTTCCGCAAAGAATGATGAAGAAGTATATCAATGGCTGTGCAAGTTAAGAGATGATAGTTTTAGAGAGTTAATATCTAATCAATCTAAGGACTTTGTAGAAAAATTTATGCAACCTAAAAAACTTTTAAATGATATTTTTGATTTGAAAATGTAAAACTATGGAAATATACTGAAAATTTAAGATATAAAATAGTGTTTTTTCTTCTTTGTATTACATATGCATTTCTATCTCATCTTAAAATTGATGTTTTTAAAGATAGGGAGAATTATTCTATCTATGCTTCAAGTTCATGGGATATTTTGAGTGTTAATCTTTTTCAAAGTATTATTGGTACTTTGACTAATGAACCCTTATGGTTGTTGAGTTTGCTTGGCAATTACCCTTGGATTTAAAGATAAAAAGTGGTGTTGGGAAAAGTATTCTGAGAGATGTGTTATATAAATATGTGCCACGTGAGATGATAGAGCGACCTAAAAGAGGATTTTCTATTCCACTTGCACAGTGGTTACGTGGGCCTTTAAGAGACTGGGCTGAAGATTTATTAAATGAACAACGGTTACAAACAGAAGGTTATTTTTATGTCAAACCAATTAGAAAAATATGGTATGAACATTTATCAGGTAAACGAGATCATGCCACACGCTTATGGAGTATTTTGATGTTTCAGGCTTGGATAGTTGAAAATATATAAATTGACTAATTAAAAATTAATTTATTAATAGTCGTGATAGTAAAAAATATTTTTGAGTAAAATTTGATGAAAATAGCAGTTGCAGGTACTGGCTACGTTGGTTTATCCAATGCAATGATCTTCTCACAACATCATGATGTGGTTGCCCTGGATATTATTGAATCTAAAGTCGAAATGTTAAATAACAAAATTTCACCAATTCAAGATACAGATATTTCAAACTTTTTAAAGAAGAAACAGCTAAATTTCCGTGCAACAACTGACAAATATGAAGCTTATCAGAATGCTGATTTTGTCATTATTGCGACACCGACGGATTATGATACCAAAACCAATTATTTTAACACCCAAAGCGTCGAAAGCGTCATTGGTGATGTGACCGAGATTAACCCTCAAGCGGTCATGATTATTAAATCTACGGTTCCGGTAGGCTTCACCAAAACGGTTAAAGAGAAATTTCATACAGACAATATTATGTTCTCTCCAGAATTCTTGCGTGAAGGTAAAGCTTTACATGACAACCTTTATCCATCACGTATTATTGTTGGAGAGAAGTCAGCGCGTGCTCAACAATTCGTAGATATGCTGATTGAAGGTGCAATCAAAAAAGACAGTCCTGTTCTGTTCACTGACTCAACCGAAGCAGAAGCAATCAAGTTATTTGCCAATACCTATCTGGCTATGCGCGTAGCTTTCTTCAATGAACTGGATACCTATGCACAAACGTTCGGTTTAGATACTCAGCAAATTATTGAAGGTGTCTGTCTGGACCAACGAATTGGCAATCACTATAACAACCCTTCCTTTGGTTACGGCGGTTATTGCCTGCCAAAAGATACCAAACAGTTATTGGCGAACTACAGTCAGGTACCTAGCAATCTGATTCAAGCTATTGTGGATTCTAACCGCACTCGTAAAGACTTTATTGCCGATTCTATTTTGGCAAGGAATCCGTCGGTGGTCGGTATTTATCGACTGGTTATGAAAAGTGGCTCAGATAATTTCCGTGCCTCTGCCATTCAGGGGGTAATGAAACGCCTTAAAGCCAAGGGAGTTGAAGTCATTGTTTATGAACCGGCATTAAAAGAAACCGAGTTCTTTAAATCTGAAGTGATTAGTGATTTAAAAGCCTTTAAACAGCGGGCAGATGTGATTATCACTAATCGTCAATCCAAAGATCTGAGTGACGTTGAAGATAAAGTGTATACCCGTGATATTTTTGGAGGCGATGAATGAAAATTCTGGTAACAGGTGCAGCAGGTTTTATTGGATTCCATGTTTCCAAAAAGCTTTTAGAACGTGGTGATGATGTGGTCGGTTTTGACAACATGAATGATTATTATGATCCGGCTCTAAAACAGGCTCGTGTAGATCTGTTGCTTAAAACTGCTGAACAGCATACAGGGCAATTTCACTTTATTCATGCCAATCTTGCAGATAAAGTTGCTGTAGATCGGTGTTTTCAAGAACATCAATTTGATCGCGTAATCCATCTAGCTGCGCAGGCCGGTGTACGTTATTCGCTTGAAAATCCGATGAGCTATGTGGAAAGTAATATTGTTGGTTTTACCAATATTATTGAAGCCTGCCGATATGCCAAGACACCACACCTGACTTATGCTAGCACGAGTAGTGTATATGGCGCTAATACTACTATGCCTTTTAGTGAAAAGCATGGTGTCGATCACCCAATTCAGTTTTATGCAGCGACTAAACGCGCCAATGAATTGATGGCACATAGCTATAGTCACTTATTTAAATTACCCACCACAGGCCTGCGCTTCTTTACTGTATATGGTCCTTGGGGTCGTCCGGATATGGCGCTGTTCAAGTTCACCAAAAATATTATTGAAGGTAAATCCATTCCGGTCTTTAACCATGGTAACCATACCCGTGACTTTACCTTTGTTGGCGATATTGCTGAAGGTGTGATTCGTTCTAGCGATCAGATTGCTGCACCGAATAAAGATTGGGATAGCAATAACCCGGATCCCTCTACTAGCAATGTACCATTTAGGATCTTTAATATTGGTAATAACTCGCCAGTAAAACTGATTGAATATATCCGTTCCATAGAAAAAGCTGTTGGTAAAGACGCGATTTTGGAGCTGCTACCACTGCAACCAGGTGATGTGCCTGATACTTTTGCCGATAGTTCTGCTTTAGAACAAAGTGTAGGTTATAAGCCTACAATTTCTGTTGAAGATGGCGTGAAGCAATTTGTAGATTGGTATCAAGAATTCTACAAATCTAATACATTTTAAGATAGTTTGAGTAATTTAAAAGTCTGAGGTGGTTGTGAAAATAGTTCATATAATAACTGGGTTAAATAATGGAGGAGCGGAAGGTGTACTTTATCGTTTAGTAACGAATGATAAGAAAAATGAGCATATTGTTATCTCTATGATGGATGCAGGAAAATATGGACCTCTTTTAATTAAAAATGGTATTCAAGTAATATGCTTAGAAATGGATGGAGGAAAATTTTCACTATCATCTATTATTCTACTTTATAAGAAACTAAAATCAATTAAGCCTGATTTGGTGCAAACTTGGATGTATCACGCAGACTTAATCGGTGGGATAGTTGCACGCTTAGCTGGAGTTAAGAGAGTTATTTGGAATATCAGACATAGTAACTTCGATGAAAAAAATACAAAAAAAATGACAATATTAATAGCAAGTTTATGTGGAAAGTTAAGTCCATTTATACCAGAAAAAATTATTTGCTGTGCTGAAAGTGCAGTTAAATATCATACAGATATAGGTTATACTAAAGAAAAAATAATAATCATAGGTAATGGATATGATTTAGATAAATTTTTATTCAATAGAGAATTAGGGGTGACTGTAAAGGATGAATGGGACTTAGACAATACTCCTGTAATTGGTATGATAGGAAGGTATGATCCACAAAAAGATCACAAGAATTTATTAGAATCTTTAAGTAAAGTAAAGCAAAAAGACTATAAATTTAAATTAATTTTGGTTGGCCGTGGTTTAAATATAAAAAATGATGCTCTTGTTTCATATATTAGAAAATATAATTTAAGTGAGAATACATATTTATTAGATCAAAGATCAGATATTCCGAATATTTTAAATGCAATAGACATCCATGTATTAAGTTCAGCATATGGTGAGGGTTTTCCTAATGTGGTTGCTGAAGCAATGGTATGTGGCGTTCCTTGTGTAGTGACAGATGTGGGTGACTCTAAATTTATAGTAGGTCAGTTTGGAGAGGTGGTGCCTCCAAGTGATAGCGGAATGTTAGCGGAAGCTATAATAAGAATGCTTCAATTGAGTGAAAATAAGGAAGAGTGGGAAAATTTAAAAGAAAGATCATCTTTTTATGCTAAAAATAATTTTGATTTAAAGCTAATGATAAGTAAATATAATACAGTATGGCATATTGGTTAAGTAGGTTTTGAATGAGTAGTCTGGTTGATTTTAGTGTCTATCAAAACTTAATATCTTTATTGATAATTTTATTAACATTTTTTATTTCACTCCTAGTTGGGTGTAGATATAAAAAAGATATAATAATTGTTAGTCTGATTTTTCTTTGGCATACTTTTTTCTCTTTACTATATTTTTATTATACGCTCGGTAACCCAGCTGATGCAAAAGGTTATTTTTTGAGATCTTTATTAAGTGATGGTGAATTTTATCCTGGTACTAAATTTGTAATATATTTAACAGAAATTTTTTCTATTAATTTGGGTTTTAATTATTTAAATGCTACGCTAATATTTAATATTTTGGGTGTGATAGGGCTCATTATTTTTTATCTTTTATTAAAGAGATATTTTGAAAAACTATCTTTTTATTGGTTTTTTATATTATTTTTACCTTCTATGAGTTTTTGGAGTTCAGGGTTAGGTAAAGATTCTATTTCATTTTTTGCTGTCTGTTTGTTTTTATACACAATCACAACTAATAAAAAGCTATGTATTTTCCTACCATTATCTTTTTTTACAATGTTTATGGTGCGCCCTCATATTGCGCTGATGATGATAGTCTCATTTGTAATTTATTTTATTATTCGTTCTAGGGTCCATTTATTAGTAAAGTTAATAACATTGCCAATTATTTTTTCTGTTCTTATATTTTCTTCTAGTTTTGTTCAGCAATATGTAGGTTTAGAAGAAGCTTCTGTTAATGCGGTTAGTGGTTATGTTGATCAGCGCCAAGGCTACAATCAAGGTGGTGGCTCTTCTATAGATCTACAGTCTATGAGTTACCCTATGCAAATGTTTACTTATATATTTAGACCTTTACCTTTCGATGCCCATAGTGCTTTGGCCTTATTTACCAGTATAGAGAATACAATATTATTAATACTATTTTTATACGTCTTATTTAAAAATAAATTTAAACTCTATGCATTTGTGGAGGGTAAACATGCTTGGTTATTAATATATGTATTCTTAACTTGTAGTATGTTAGCAATTACAACAGCAAATTTAGGCATTGCAACACGACAAAAATGGATGTTTATGCCAATTTTAATTTATTTACTGGTATATACTTTTTATCAATATAAGCAATCTCAATATATGGCGGGAGTTAAAAAATGAAATTTTTAATCATTTCCAGCTTCCTCCCCTCAGTGCTTAACTTTCGCGGAAAACTACTGGAAGCTATTCAGCGACAAGGTTTAGAAATACATATTATTGCCCCTGACTTGGCATTATTTAAAACTGAACAGCAAAAACTTGAAGCTTCGGGCTATTATGTACATGAAGTACCTATGCAACGTACAGGTACAAACCCGATTGCAGACCTGAAAACTCTTAGGACAACGTATGGTCTTATAAAAAAAATAAAACCAGACTATGTACTGTCTTATACCATTAAACCTGTGATTTATGGCACATTAGCCGCGTGGTTAGCCAAAGTACCATATCGTTTTGCACTTATTACTGGTTTAGGCTATGCCTTTCAAAATGTAGAATACGGCAGTAAGCGCAGTTTTTTTCAAAAAATAGTACATGGTTTATATCAACAAGCCCTTTCACATAGTCATAAGGCATTTTTCCAAAATCCGGATGACTTAAAACTTTTTCAGGATTTAAAGCTTTTAACCGTTCAAACGCCTACAGTGGTAGTGAACGGTTCTGGGGTTAATGTTGCCGACTTCAATGTATTGCCTTTGCCTGTAACTGCTGATCAAAAAATTAAAATATCCTTCTTGCTGATTGCACGTTTACTGGGAGATAAAGGTGTCCGTGAATATGCCGAAGCAGCAAAAATCATCAAACATAAATATCCGCATGTAGAATTTAATCTGGTGGGCTGGATTGATGACAATCCTTCGGCCATTCGCCAGCAAGAATTGGATCAATGGATGGCCAGTAACACATTAAACTACTGGGGGAAACTATCCGATGTTCGCCCTGCAATTGCAGAAAGCTCGGTTTATGTCTTGCCGTCGTATCGTGAAGGCACCCCCCGTACAGTTTTAGAAGCTATGGCAATGGGTCGGGCAATTATTACTACAGATGCACCTGGTTGTCGTGAAACTGTTACCGATGGCGATAATGGCTTTCTGGTTGAAGTAAAATCTGTAGAAAGTTTAGTAAAAGCAATGGAGAAACTGATTCTTCAGCCAGAGCTCATTACTCAAATGGGGCGTCGCTCCCGGGAAATCGCACTTCATAAATACGATGTACATCAGGTAAACGCACATATGATGCAAGAAATGGGTTTAATCTAAATGTTAAAACGCTTACTCGATATTATCATTGCCTCCATCGCCCTGATCCTGCTTTCACCACTTTATGCATTTGTTGCTTATAAAGTGAAAAAGAACTTAGGTTCACCAGTTTTGTTCCGTCAGGTTCGTCCAGGTTTGCATGGTAAACCTTTTGAAATGATTAAATTTCGCACCATGAAAGACGCACTGGATGAACAGGGCAATCCATTACCAGATAGTGAGCGTTTAACGCCATTTGGTAAAATGCTGCGTTCCAGTAGTCTGGATGAAATGCCAGAACTTTGGAATGTGCTCAAAGGAGATATGAGTTTGGTTGGTCCTAGACCTTTACTTATGGAGTATTTACCTTTATACAATGCCGAACAAGCTAAACGTCATAACGTGCGTCCAGGGGTGACAGGTTATGCGCAGGTTAACGGACGTAATTCCCTATCTTGGAAAGAAAGGTTTGAAATGGATGTGTGGTATGTTAATAATCACTCTTTATTGTTGGATATTAGAATATTACTTTCAACAATAAGCAAAGTTATTACTAAGGATAGTGTAGAACACTTGGACTCTGAGGAGAATTCTAGATTCAAAGGTGACGCATGAAATTTATTATTATTAATGATATCCATTCGAATAGTGTAGCATTATCTGCATTTACTAAATCTATATCATTTTTATCTTTTGATAAGATAATATTCTTAGGTGATGCTTTAACCTATGGAGTCAATGTTGCTGAAACAATTACTCTATTGAAGGACTTAGAAAAAAACTATGATTGTGAGTTTATAAAGGGTAATCATGAGCAAATATATTTTGATTTTCAAAATAATAAAAATTTCGAATACAAAAAGTTTCCAGAATTTCTGTTAGAATCTATTTATCAAACAGGCAATAATTTATCTTCTATATTTGAAAATGAGTTTAATTGGAAAGAAAGCTACCTCTATGGAGATATCATCTTTACCCATGCAAACTTACTAGGATACGGAAACTGGTCCTACTTAAATACTGAAGGTGATTTTTCCGTAAATTATGAAGTATTAAAACTTAATAATCTGAAAGGTGCTATTTTGGGGCATACTCATAGAGCTAAACACTGCATTTATTCCAAAAATCAAAGTGTTTCAAATATTTGTGATAGTTCATTCAATAAGCCTATCTATATTAATCAAGATGAAAAATTCTTAGTTACTAATGGTAGTTTAGGTCAACCAAGAGGTTCGTGTTCATCATATTTAATTTGCACTATTGAATCTAATTCTATTTGTTTGGAGAACATTCCGCTAATCTATGATGTTATTTTGCACTGTAAATCTATACTAGGGTCAAACCTTTCGTTACAAACCAAAAATAAACTACTTAATTTTTATAGATAAGGCAATATTATGATAAATGTTTTAGTAACTGGAGCTGGTGGTGGTGTAGGCCAAGGAATAATCAAGTCACTTAAGCTGATTAATGATTTAAAAATTTCAATAATTACAGCAGATATGAGCGAGTTAGCTGCAGGTCTTTATGGAGGTGATTATAGTTATATTGTTCCTGCGGCTAACCATCCAAATTATTTTGATAGAATTAAAGAAATATGTATAAATGAAAATATTAGTTTTTACTTTCCTGGAACTGATGTTGAACTAATACAGTGTGCGAATAATTATGAATCATTGAAAAACTCTTTAGGCGTAACGACCTTTGTTTCACCATTTAACGTTATTGAAATAGCAGACGATAAATATAAAACAATTAAATTTCTTGAAGAAAATGGTTTTAATTTTCCTAAAACATTTCTACCGCATCAAATTGATTTAGAAAGTTTAGAATTTCCTTTAATTATTAAGCCAAAAATTGGATATCGTTCAATTGGGGTACATTTAGTAAAAAATATTCAAGAAGCACTAAGTGCTATTAATTCATTAAAAGATCCAATTATTCAAGAGTATATAGATGGTCCAGAATACACATGCACAATTGCTATATTTGGTGATAATCAATCTGAGGTATTATGCTTACAAAGAGATTTAAGAGCTGGTGATACATTTAAAGCTTTCCCTTTTAAATCTGAAAAAATTGAAAACTATGTTAGAGATATTGCCTTGAAAATTGGAATCCAAGGATCTTGTAACTTTCAACTGAGAACTAATAGCGTAGGTGAGCCTTACCTCTTTGAAATAAATAGCCGATTTTCAGGGACGACACCATTTTGTTCATATTTAGGATTTAATCCAGTTGAGTTCTGTCTGAAATCAGCATTAAATTTACAATACTCATCTGAAATAGATTATGAAAAAATTATTTTACGCCATTGGACTGAAGTATTAGTTAGCAAACAAAATATTAATGATTTGAGAAATAACTTAAATGGCAAAATTATAGCAAAAAATGTGTCGAGTTTATTATGACTGTATTAGTTACTGGCTCTAATGGAAACCTTGGAAGAGCGATTATCAATTGCTTTGAAAAATATAATATAAGATACATTCCCTATAGCCATTCTATGTCTTTATCTGACATTGATTGGTCTTCTATCAAATGTATAGTTAACTGTGCAGGTGTTATTCCTAGCAGTAAGGCTAGCAATGATGATTACCTATCAGGGAATGTAATTTATTTACAAAAATTATTAGAGTATTCGAAAGACAAGCAGTTTATACATTTTTCAACCTTTAGTGAAATATACAAAGCGGATTTTTATCAAAAATCAAAAATGTTGGCTAATAGTCTATTATTAATAAATTCTAATATTTTTGAAAATTTACACATTTTACCTCTGCCAACCTTAGATGACATAAACATTATTAATTCAATTGTTAGCAAAGCTATGAAAGGAGAAAAACCTGTCGTTGATGAATTAATTTACAATTATATGAGCTTTAATGAAGTAGCAGAACTAACAAAGAATCTAGTCTCGAATACGTCTAGTTACATACCTATATCAAACTACTATACCAAAAAAAATCTCTATGATGAAGTTATCAAAATAGTAGAGCCAAATCTTATTATTAAAGGTAAATATATTGATAGGGCTTTATTTAACAATGGTATTTACTATGTGATGCCTTCTCTAATAAATAGTCTAGCTAAAGAAGATTAACGTTTGATATTCGAAATGTCATTAATATTAGGAAAAATTTTGAGGATTATTAGATGCTAAACACCCAATTTTCACCCTGGCCTAGCTTTACCCAAGAAGAAGCCGATGCCGTCTCGCAAGTCTTACTGTCCAATAAAGTCAACTACTGGACAGGACAAGAGTGCCGCGAGTTTGAAAAAGAATTTGCCCAATTTGCGCAAACCCAATATGCCGTAGCACTTACCAACGGTACTGTCGCTTTAGATGTTGCACTCAAAGCCTTGAACATTGGCACGGGTGATGACGTGATTGTCACTTCACGCACCTTTTTAGCTTCGGCTAGCTCGATTGTGACTGCTGGGGCAAATCCGATTTTCGCCGATGTTGAACTGGATTCACAGAATATTTCTGCTCAAACTATTGAAGCGGTACTGACCCCAAATACCAAAGCGATTATCTGTGTGCATCTGGCAGGCTGGATGTGCGACATGGACCCGATCATGCAGCTGGCTTCCGATAAAGGCCTGTATGTGATCGAAGACTGTGCACAGGCGCATGGCGCGAAATATAAAGGTAAATCGGCCGGCTCAATTGGTCATATCGCAGCCTGGTCCTTCTGTCAGGACAAAATCATGACCACAGGTGGTGAAGGCGGTATGGTCACCACCAATGATGAAGAGCTGTGGAAAAAAATGTGGTCCTATAAAGATCATGGCAAGAACTTTGACAGTATTTATAACAAGCAGCATCCACCGGGTTTCCGCTGGCTGCATGACTCCTTTGGCACCAACTGGCGCATGATGGAAATGCAGGGTGTGATCGGACGTCTCCAGCTGAAAAAAATGCCGGAATGGACTGCAAAACGCCTTGCCAATATGGAAAAGATTTATGCGGCATTTGCAGACAGTCCATATTTTAGCATCCATCGTCCATCCGATGATTATGTGCATGCTGCCTATAAATGTTATGTGCAGGTCAATATCGATGCTTTGCCTGAAGGCTGGTCACGTGACCGGATTATGCAGGAAATCGGTGCGCAGAATGTGCCTTGTTTCAGTGGCTCCTGTTCAGAAGTTTATCTCGAGCATGCTTTTGATGATACGCCCTGGCGTCCAGCACAGCGTTTGCAAAATGCGCAGCAATTGGGTGAAACCAGTCTGATGTTTTTAGTTCATCCTACATTAAGTGATGAAAGTATTCACAAAACAGTCACCGCAATTCAACAAGTTATTAATAGAATAGTTGCTTAAACTTTAAGAATATAAGTGCACCGTGTTCGGTGCATTTAACTTATATAGAATATGTTTTTAAGTTACTCATCGCATTGTGACTTATTAAAAATTTATTAGAATTGAGACAACGCATCCAGTGAAATCGATCATTACGCCTTTCGTAGAATCACCACGAGCCGCCAAACTTGCATTTTTAATTATTCTAGATTTTTGTGCTTTTCCTGTCTTGATCTGGCTATGTTATGCCATTCGCCGATTCGATTTAGGGGCAGAAGTGGTGCCGAATCTGGCCTTTGGTACGCTCTGGGTCAGCGTGATTGCAGTTGCATCACTGTTTATCTGTGGGGTCTATCGCTTTATTGTCCGTACGTATAATGAAGTGTTTATGATTAAAATGGGGCTGGCGACGGCATTGACTGTCGCTGGTCTTTATGCCCTGGCTTATTTTACCCCGGCATTTATTCCGACCTCTATTCCTCTGATGTTCGGCTTTATGATGTTTGCCTGGATCTGGTTTAGCCGGGGCATCATCCGTTTTATTATCCGTTCCTACTTGCAGGCCGGAGTGCCTAAAAAACGTATTGCGATTTATGGCGCGGGTAATGCAGGCCAACAGGTCGCTGCTGCACTATATCGTTCCAATGAGCATTTACCCGTTATGTTTATTGATGACAAGCGCTCCCTGACCGGACAGCAGTTGGGTCGACTCAAGGTTTATGATGCCCAGACTGCCTTAAAACTCATGCGCAAGCAAAAAATTGATGAAATCCTGATTGCCTTGCCTTCGGTAGGGCGGGTCCGTAAAAGTGAAATCATCAAGTTTTTAGAACCGGCACATTTAAAAATTACCGAGATTCCAGGGCTGACCAAACTGGTGGATGGTGAAATTCGAATTTCTGATATTCAGGAAGTGGATATTATCGACTTGCTGGGGCGTGATCCGGTGCCGCCGGTGCCGGAGCTGCTGGCCAGAAACATTAAAGATAAAGTGGTGATGGTTACAGGCGCGGGTGGTTCGATTGGTTCAGAACTCTGCCGCCAGATCATTAAAAACCAGCCGGCCAAACTGGTTATTTATGAACTGACTGAATTCGCACTGTATAGTATTGAAAAAGAGTTACGCCTTAGCGCTAGCTGTGAAATTATTCCGATTCTGGGCTCTGTACTGGATGAATCCAAGCTGGAGCGGGTGATTGAACAATATGGCGTACAGACTGTTTACCATGCTGCCGCCTATAAGCATGTCCCACTAGTGGAGTGTAATCCTCTGGCAGGTCTGAAAAACAATGCCGTCGGAACTGCCTTTAGTGTGAATGCTGCGGTGAAAAAAGGCGTCGAAACCTTTGTATTAATTTCAACCGATAAGGCGGTACGTCCAACCAACGTGATGGGGGCGACCAAACGTATGGCAGAGCTGTACTGTCAGGCCATGGCAGAGGCTCAGGATCAGACTCAGATCAGTATTGTGCGCTTTGGTAATGTGCTCGGTTCTTCGGGCTCGGTCGTGCCGCTGTTTAAACAGCAGATTGCCAAAGGCGGTCCGATTACTGTAACTGACCCGGAAGTGACCCGGTTCTTTATGACCATTCCGGAAGCCTCGCAGCTGGTGATTCAGGCCGGTGCCTTGGGTACAGGGGGCGATGTGTTCCTGCTGGATATGGGCGAGCCGGTACGGATTCAGGATCTGGCACGACAAATGATTGCGCTGAGCGGACTCAAAGTCACAGATAATAAAAACCCGAATGGTGATATTGAAATTCAATATACTGGGCTACGTCCAGGCGAAAAACTCTATGAAGAACTGCTGATTGACGAAGAAAATACAGAAATTACTGCACATACGCGTATTCTACGATCTGTCGAAAAACATTATCCATTGGCAGAAATTCTGGCAGTATTTAACCGTATGCATGAACTTACCGCGACTCAGGCCGATATTGAATGGGCACTGGCACAACTGGAACATTATGTGGACGGTTATGTACGCGGTAACGAAATTAAAGTGAACTAGGTTTTTATAGATATGATTAAGAAAGCAATTCTTCCTGTGGCCGGCCTTGGTACGCGTTTTTTACCTGCCAGCAAATCGATTCCCAAAGAAATGGTCACTGTGGTCGACCGTCCGGCGATTGAATATGTGGTCCGTGAAGCGGTAGCCGCCGGGATTGAACAAATTATTTTGGTGACTCATTCTTCAAAAGCATCGATTGAAAATTACTTCGATCGTAATTTTGAACTTGAAACCACGCTTGAGCAAAAAAACAAAACCGATTTACTCAAAGAAATTACTGAAATTCTGCCTAGCGGTGTAAGTATTATTAGTGTACGTCAACCGCAGCCTTTGGGCTTAGGTCATGCAGTACTGTGTGCCAAAGCCGTGATTGGCGATGAAGATTTTGCGGTATTATTACCAGATGTGCTGGTCAAGGATCAGGATCCGGAAAATGATTTGTCTCGCATGATTCAGCGTTATGACGCGTCTCAAGCAGCACAAATCATGGTTGAAGCGGTGCCTGAACATCTGGTGGACCAATATGGCATTGTTGATGTTGCAGCATCGCCTGAGGAAGGTGAAAGCATCGTCATGCAAGGCATTGTCGAGAAACCGGCCGTCGGTACTGCACCTTCAAATCTGTCTGTGGTCGGGCGTTATATCCTGCCGGCAAAAATCATGCAGCTTCTGGAACAGACACCACGCGGGGCAGGCAATGAAATTCAGCTCACCGATGCGATTGCCATGTTACAGCAGACTGAAGCAGTGGAAGCTTATCGCATGAAAGGTCAAACTTTTGACTGTGGCAACAAGCTCGGCTATCTTAAAGCTGTATTACATTATGGGGTTGATCATCCCAAGCTCGGTCGCGAGTTTAAAGCGTTGATCCAAGAACTCGCTTTATAATAAAAAATAATAACCAAGGAATACTATGAAAGTCGCAGTACTGGGAAAAACCTTATTTTCTGGGGTCATTTCGGCCCTTTTGTCTGAATGTGGTCATCAGGTGGTGTGGTGTAACAGCTTCAGTGCAGATGAGCCGGCCCGGACTTATTTTCAGGATGAATCCTTGCAGTCATTGCTGCAAAAACAGGAAAAATCCGGTTTTTTAAACTGTTGTGATTTTCAGCATCTGGATTTTAATCAGGATGTTTTTTTCTTTAGTTTTAACGCCACCGAAGAGCAGCAGGCATTTCAGATGCTGGATACCATTCGGCATGCCTGTTTTGCTCATCCGAAGCTGATGATTAATGCTTCGACCTTTGGCTTGCATGGCACCCAACGTTTTCAACAACTGCTGCCGAATGATGACTGGATTTATCTGCCCGATATTATTCAGGAAGGTAATGCCCTGCGTAGTTTTGTTCAGGCCAGCCAGCTGATCGTGGGCTGTGATCATGCAGATGCACAGGCTAAAATCAGAGAGCTGTTACGCCCCTTGTTTCCGCGTGCGCAGCAGTATCTGTTTATGCCGGTACTGGATGCCGAATTTACCAAACTCAGTATTTCCGGCATGCTGGCCACCCGGATCAGTTATATGAATGATCTGGCCAGCGTGGCAGAAAAACTCGGGATCGATATTGAACAGGTGCGCCAAGGCATGGCGGCGGATAACCGCATCGGTTCCGCCTACTTGTTCCCTGGGGTCGGTTTTGGTGGAGAGAACTTCTCGCATGATATCCGTACCTTAACGCATGCAGTAGCAGATTCAGGGGTGAAAAACCAGTTGCTGGAACAGGTCTGGGAGATTAACGAACAACAAAAAGAATTACTGTTCCGCAAACTATGGAATTATTTCCGTGGCGATTTACAGGGAAAAGTGGTGGCGATTTGGGGCGCAGCCTTTAAAGAAAATACCCCGAGCATCCAGCAATCTCCAGTGCATGCCATGCTCACTGCATTATGGGCGCAAGGGGTGACGGTCAAACTGCATGATCCGCAAGCATTGGCCAATATTAAAAAAGTCTATGGGACACGGCAGGATCTAATCCTGTGTGAAGATCAATATCAGGCCGTCGAAGGTGCGGATGCCTTATGTTTGATGACTGCCTGGAAGCAGTATGGTAGTCCAGATTATCCACACCTCATTAAACTGATGCAGCATCCCCTGATTTTGGATGGGCGTAATCTGTATGATCCGGCCTATATCAAGGCGCGTGGTTTTAATTATATTGGGGTGGGACGTTAATGTTAAGTCAGCTTAAACCAGATCTAAATACTGAAACTGTGTGTCAAAAACTCGCCTCGAGCAAAGAACAACTTGATGCGGTGCATCTACGAGAACTGTTTGCCGCAGACCCCCAGCGTTTTAACAAATATTCAATTCAGTTTGAACAGCTGGTCTTCGATTATAGTAAACACAGAATTGATAACACGGTGATGGAGGACCTGATTGAATGGGCAGATGCACAAAACCTAAGATCCTGTATTGGGTCTTTATTTTCAAATCAGGATATTAATTATACCGAGCAACGTGCTGCCATGCATTGGGCATTACGCTTGCCAGCACAGGATCAGCAGCATGCGGATCTGGCCGCTGATGTGCATGCTCAACTTGAGCGCATGTATGCCTTGGTCGAGCAAATCCATGCCGGGCAGCGTCGTGGTGCCACCGGGGAAGTGATTCAGGATGTGGTCAATATTGGCGTGGGCGGATCAGATCTTGGCCCTCTAATGGTCACCCATGCCTTATCGGATTTTAAATACCAGTCTGCCCAGCCACTCAATGTGCATTTCGTCTCGACCATGGATGGCAGTCAGCTGTCCGAGTTGTTGCATCAGCTGCGTCCGGAAACCACGCTATTTATCATTTCGTCCAAATCATTTGGTACGATTGATACCCTGACCAATGCCCAGACAGTACGCTTGTGGTTAGAAAAGGCCTTGGGTCAGCATCCCTATATTCTGAAGCATCATTTTATTGGAGTTTCTACCAAGCCGGAGAAAATGACGGCCTGGGGAATCGCTCCGGAAAACCAGCTACTGTTGTGGGACTGGGTCGGTGGTCGCTATTCACTGTGGTCCTGTATCGGATTGCCGATTGCACTGAGTATCGGGATTGAAGGTTTTAAGCAGCTGCTGGCCGGTGCCTATGCGGTCGATCAGCATTTTCAGTATCAGCCTTTTGAGCGCAATATTCCGGTGTTGATGGGGCTCTTGGGTGCATGGAATAACAATTTTCTGGATATTCAGACCCATGCCATCCTGCCTTATGATGGACGACTGAAATACTTTGCTTCTTATTTGCAACAGCTGGAAATGGAATCTAACGGTAAATCGATTCAACGTGATGGTGAAAAAGTCCAACTGGATACCTGTCCGATTATTTGGGGCGAAGTGGGACCGAATGCACAACATGCCTTTTATCAGCTCCTCCATCAAGGTACGCAGTCAGTGAGTTGTGACTTTATTGCGCCAGTCAAGCGCTATAACAGTCAACAATATACCTATGCAGACAGTGCCGAAGCGCTGGTGGAACAGCATCATTTGGCCCTGTCTAACTGCTTGGCGCAATCACGTTTACTGGCCTTTGGTAATGAGGCTTTGGACCAAAAAGAATTAGAGAGCTTGCCGGCCTATAAACAGTATGAAGGCAACCAACCGAGCACTACCTTGTTACTGCAAGAGCTGAATCCCTATAGTCTGGGGATGCTGATTGCATTGTATGAGCATAAGGTGTTTGTTCAGTCGGTGCTGTGGAACATCAACCCATTTGACCAGTGGGGCGTGGAAAAAGGCAAGGAAATTGCCAACCAGTTGCTGCCTATTTTGAATGGTGAACAGTCTGAGCTAGGTGGTCTGGATGGTTCAACTCAAGGTTTAATTAACATTTTATTAGGGAAGCAGCATGGCTAAAATTCTGGTAACGGGCGGGGCAGGCTATATTGGTTCGCATACTTGTGTTGAGTTATTAAATGCCGGCCATGAGGTGGTGGTTTTAGATAATCTGTGCAATAGCGCTGCTGAGTCTTTAAATCGGGTGCAACAGTTGACCCAAAAAAGCCTGACATTTATACAAGGTGATATCCGTGATGCTCAATTATTAGATCAGGTATTTCAGCAACACTCGATTGAGGCCGTGATTCATTTTGCCGGTCTGAAAGCGGTCGGAGAAAGCCAGCAAATACCATTGGCTTATTTTGACAATAATATTGCCGGTTCAATCAGCCTGGTTCAGGCCATGCAACGCGCACAGGTTTTTAAACTGGTGTTTAGTTCGTCGGCTACTGTGTATGGTGATAATAATCCTTCACCTTTAAACGAAGAAATGCCGACTGGCATGCCAACCAATAACTATGGTTATACCAAGCTGATTGTGGAGCAGCTCTTGGAAAAAATGGCTGTGGCAGATCAGCGCTGGTCGATTGCCTTATTACGTTATTTCAATCCGGTCGGTGCACATAAAAGCGGGCAGATCGGTGAAGATCCACAAGGTATTCCGAATAATTTAATGCCTTATGTAACTCAGGTGGCAGTAGGGCGACGTGAAAAACTGTCGATCTTTGGTCATGATTATGACACTGTCGATGGCACGGGTGTACGGGATTATATTCATGTGGTAGATCTGGCCAATGCACATTTATGTGCCCTCAATAATCGTTTAACTGCACAAGGGTGTCGGGCCTGGAATATTGGTACTGGCAATGGCATTTCAGTGCTACAAGTTAAAGATACTTTTGAACGGGTCAATGGTGTTGCAATTCCATTTGAATTAGCACCACGTCGTGAAGGTGATGTGGCGACCTGTTTTGCAAATAATAGCCGTGCAGTACAAGAGTTGGACTGGGCAGCACAATATGGTTTGGAGGATATGCTGGCAGATAGCTGGAACTGGCAGAAGCAGAATCCGAATGGCTATCGTTAAAATTTTTATAAGAATATAAATATAAAACGGGAGCAAAATTGCTCCCGTTTTATTGTACTTAATACAGCAGCCTTAACTCTGGATCAGCTGGGTCAACTCATCGACATAGTCCTGCATCGGTCGTGGATTGCGGTCACGACGGCTTTCAATATTCAGACGCAATAAAGGTTCAGTATTGGATGCACGCACATTAAAACGCCAGGTGCCAAAGTCCAGACTGACACCATCGGTCTGATCAATTGCAGGATTTTGATCGGCATAGTGATCAAAGAGTTTTTGAATCGTGGTTTGGGTATCGGCGACTTTAAAGTTGATCTCACCACTACACGGGAACTTGGCAATCATCTCTTCCACTAGCGAAGATAGAGATTGCTGTGTTTCAGACAGTACTGCAATCGCTAGTAACCATGGAATCATGCCACTATCACAGTAGGCAAAGTCACGGAAATAGTGATGGGCACTCATTTCTCCGCCATAAGCCGCATTATGTTCACGCATCACATCTTTAATAAAGGCATGCCCTGATTTCGACTGCACCGTAATCCCTTGGTATTGTTCCACGATATCCAGGGTATTCCAGACCAGACGCGGGTCATGCACAATTTTCTCACCCGATTGTTTTAGCAAGAAGGCTTGAGCCAAAAGACCAACAATATAATAGCCTTCAATAAACTGGCCTTTTTCATCGAACAGGAAGCATCGGTCAAAGTCACCATCCCAGGCAATGCCCATATCTGCGCCATGCTCAATCACAGCATCGCGAGTACTAGCACGGTTTTCAACCAGAATCGGGTTGGGAATCCCATTCGGGAAGTTGCCATCGGCTTCATGATGAATTTTGATAAATTCAACCGGAATATTGAGTTCTTTAAATTTTACTTCGATTGCATCAATGACATGACCTGCTGCACCATTACCCGCATTCACCACCAGTTTCATCGGGCGGATTTTTGCCGGATCAATATAGCTCATCAGATGATTTACAAATTCAGGCAGAATATTATATTTCTCAGTACGGCCTTTATTGCTGACGTCAATAAATTCATCTGATTCTGCTAAAGCCTGAATCTCTTTAAGACCAGTATCGGCACTGATTGGACGGGCATTTTCACGTACCAGTTTCATGCCATTATAGTCCATCGGATTATGGCTGGCTGTGACTTCAATCCCTCCTTGAACATCGAGATGAAATGCGCCGAAATAAACTTCTTCAGTGCCGGTCATCCCCAAATCCAGTACATTGACACCGGCATCATTCAAACCACGAATCGTGGCCTGTTTTAAGCCTTCACTGCTGAGTCGAATATCACAGCCAATCACCACTGTTTTTGGTTGGTGGATCTGTCCGTAAGCACGACCAATTTTATAGGCAATTTCTTCGTTCAGCTCGGTGCCGAGTTTGCCGCGAATATCATAGGCTTTAAAACAAGTTAGTTCTGTCATCTGAATTCTCTAAATAATTCCTGAGAAGTGAGGAAGTATCATTATAGGAGGAAAATAGTTCCTATATGCCAAGTTACTGTCTAACTTTTATATCTTCTTTAAAAATAGATGTTTAAGTGTATAAAGTCCTTATTCATCTAATTTTTAAAGTTTAGTACTTCAGCATGTTATTTTATATGTTAGCTCTTAGTGAAATTTATATCGATTTTACCTTTGCCAAGATCCGTTCCGCCCAGTCAGCGTAATAATTTACATCTTCTACCTCTTCCTTTTTTGAAGGATGATTAATTGTAGTTATTGCAGTAATACCTCTCATTTCAGATAGAAACTTTTTAGGCCAACTGAGTGATTGAAACAGTATTGAATTATTTAATATTTCTAAATCTGTCTCAATTAATCGTTGAGTTTTTTCTTCATATGGGAGTAATAAGGTAGAGATATTTTTTTTACCATCTGAAGTATCAATTTCACACAAGTAAAATTGATGATTATTTTCTATGTTTAAAATTTTATAGACATAAAAGTAGCGTAATTGATTGTTTGCAAACTTATGCCCTCTGAAACGTTTATATTTTTTAAAAGGTGAATTCTTTATTTCTTTGATTTTATATCCTTTTTTCTCAATTTGTTCCAGTAGTTTAATCAAGTCTTTATGAGTGACTCGCTCTAGTTGAATTTCTGATTCAGTTGTAAATCCAGGCACTGTACCCTCTATATCTCCTTCTCCACCAGCAAATCCTTCTTGATTTTGATCTTTATCCATTTGCTTTCGTTTTTTACGTATTACAGTTTTAGCAGGGGGTGTTTCTAAAGAAATTTTTAATTCTTCTGTTGTATAAATTTCTCCAGATAGGTTTCTTAGCTTGGCCAGTAGCTTATCGGGATTTGCCTCAGCATTTTTCTTCAATTTCTCTTTAGGTTGACTCGCTGGTTTTGGTTTATTTGAACCTTTCCCTTGAGCATTTTTGACCCGTTGTATTATTTTTTTTGAAGTGAAATGAAATTGAATTGGGCGGTTGATAGATGTATCCAGATTTTTGAAAGATGTGATGCGCTCAATTCTGTAAATACCTGTTTCTTTATCATAAATTCCATCTACTGTTAGATCAATATTTCTGATATTAGGAGCTTCCATGTCAAAATTAAAACTTTTAGCGTTTTTTTGATCAATAATTGTTTTCTGATAAATGCTAAGGAAGGCTTTATTTAAATCAGGTTGTAATAGAATTAAAGCCAGTTTTTTCAAAAAATGAGGATCGGAGAGATCTTGTTTTAAAATTTTTTTATTTTGTGCAATAAAAATGTGGATTGCATCAGGATCCTTCATGTCTACTAAAATATCTGTTGAATAGTTTTCTGCAAAAAGTGCTGCACGTAAAAGATAAGGGTGTGAAAAAAATAGATCTCTAGCAAGAATGAGCTTAGGTAAAAGAATCGTAATACTTTTATCTGATAGAGATGAATCGTAATTAAATTCAAAACATAACCGACCAGTATGAATTTTTTGATTATAGTTCCCTGATGAATCCAAAGCGTTGAACGCTGAAAAATCTACTGCTTTAAGTATATGGTCAAATAACTTCTTTGGATAGTGATCAGCAATTGGAGTATTATAGTAATAAAGAAGAATACTTTCTATCGGTAATTTAAGTTGAAGGGATTGGTTAATAATAGGATTAAACAAGCGCGTATCAATATCAAATCGAGTTTCACCACGTCGACTAATTTTTGTCGCAGTAGAGTAAATCATATCATTCGGTAAAAAGTCGGTTGAAAAATTACTCATATTTTATTTCTTCCCAAATATTATTAAAAAATCGACGGGCTTCTGGGGTTAATCGCTGCTCACTTAATCCGGATTGACGTAAAAAAACACTCGGTGGATAATATTTATCTTCAATGTTTTGGCGAATAAATGTTCGAGTCATGCGACGTATTTGATAGCAATCTATGGACTCAGCGTAGCGATCTAGAAATGCGGCAGTCAATGGGAAAAAATTCCAGTTTTTTTCAATCATACTCACTGAACCAAGTTGTCTAATAAAAAACTTTTTTGTCCATTGAGGTGATTCGAGATCTTCTAATAATTCATTCCGTATTTTGATGAGTTGTTTAACAAACTTTCGATCTCGAGCTGTCCAGTCAATACGTGGTTTAGGAACAGAAGGAGGGGGATTTAAAGCTGATTTATTGATAAATAATAGCCAATCTTTATGACTGCGATATAAGCGAGCATACAGTGAGCCATTTTGTTGCCGAGCTTGTTTTACTGGTCGTTCTAGGATTAATTTTGTCCATTGTTTTTGGTCCTCAGATAACGTTCGATCTACTTTATTATCAATACATATTGTTGCTGTTTCGGTGGCTTCTTCTAGATCCATTGATGCTAGGTGAATATATTGCTTATATGTTTCAATCGGATTTTTCTCTGGAACAAGAGCTTTTAATACGATGAGATGCTCAAGATAAGAAAATGCTTTACGATGTTTTCTTAATATATTTTTCAGCCAGCAGTTTTCACTATCTAAATCTGCTAATTGATAATATGCAAGAAAACTTTCGCCCCAATATTCAATGACTAATTGACGGACTTTTTCGTAATTGATATTTTTACGGCCTGATAGTAATTTGCTATCTTTTAAAATCAGAAAATAAGCATCTGATATAGTCGAAAAATCTGGAATACTAATGGATGTTGAATGAGCAAGTAGCTCTTCGATTAGTTCCGCAAGCTCGATATGGTGACGTGAGTCCTGAGGATTAAATGCAAGTTGTGAAGAGTCTTTCAGCGCATTCAAATGAGCAAAATAGAATTTTCGGTCTATCCCATTGCAAGGGATAGAAC
This sequence comes from Acinetobacter sp. YH12151, assembly GCF_013418355.1. NCBI lineage: Bacteria > Pseudomonadati > Pseudomonadota > Gammaproteobacteria > Moraxellales > Moraxellaceae > Acinetobacter > Acinetobacter sp. YH12151. The sequence goes on from NZ_VPCG01000009.1 coordinate 46,711, forward strand.
TCATAAAGAGCGGTTGCTTATGCTTTGTACAATACTCGTATCCAGTAATCTGCCAGCTACGTTTCCAGTAAACTTCTCCATATTGCTCCATCTGATCTTTCCAGCAACCTGGACAGAATCTGAAAAAACTCACAGCTTTGATCCGCGATGCATTTTTTCCTAATTTGGTATGCAGGGATTGATACTGCTCACCTCGCAATGCCTGCACAGCATAACGCATTACTGTATCAGGTTGAAATGGTTGGTAAATTGGTAACAGGGTGTGTTGGTTGATTAAAATAAGCGCATCATAGTGATCTGGTAAGTAACTGGCCACCCTGTCTAGATGAGAAGGTAAATCGTAAGTTGGTGTCAAGTTCCTATTATTGAATAATTCTTCAGTGAGATATTTTGGACTCAGAATCCCATTGTGAACAGCATAACGAGCAATCACACTGTAAATCAATTCATTTGGATATGGTGCTGGAAAATTTGAAATCATGATACCTTACCCTCCATTTTTTCTGCTTAATGCAAAATGGGACGGGTAGGATCAAACAAATAGTGAGATGATTTTAATAACTCATAAACATCTACTTCCTGTTCTTGTGCCTGACTGAAAAAAACTCGTAAGTCATTGGCTTCAGTACTTTTCCATTCCTCCGGCTTCATGACTTTACGAGATGTCCGTGGCTTCCTTGCCGGAGTCGTGGTTTGATGCTGTTTAAACTTATCTTCTGCTACAGGGCTGTCTAATACTTCCAGAATATGCTGGAGGAGTACCTGTAAGTTTTCGTTTGGATATTTTTTTAATGCAGAAGTGACATGCGGTTCTATTGTAGCGGCGGGATGACCTAATACTGTCAGCATACCTATTAAAGTAGAATAATGCGGTCCCAGATCTTTATGCTGTTTTTCTGTTTTTAATGCGGCTTTAAAACGGTGTTGTTCAACATACTCCTCAATTTGAACTTGAGGGATAGTGAGGTCAGAATACCGTGCAATACGTGCAGGATTGCCTGAACGCAGTGCATCTAGAATATCGTGGACTGGCTGCAATTGTTCTTCGTAGACTTTTTTAAATAATTCTGAGGTGATTTTTTCCAGACCGATGGTGATTGCATGAATTTGTACCAGACAGAACAACTTAACCACTAGATCCGGAATACCTTGCGTATAATAATACCAAGTGGCTCTTAATTCATCGGTCAGTTCAGCTGGTTGTTGAACCCACTGATACTGCCATAGCTTATTTGTAAAAGCATGCCATTCAGAAATAATCATTTGATCGGGAGTACTAGGATCGGGGGTAGGGGCTTCATTACGCATAGGTTCCCAGATTAAAGAGCCTAATCCTGCACTGCGTCTAGCTGATCTCAAGTCTTCTTGCAAAATTTCATTGGCTTTGGGTGTCCCAATCATCACGATCGGAATGGATGCGACATTCACCAAGGTTACAAAGAAATTAAGAATAATCTCGGCCCCACCAGATTTTTTTGTATTCAAATGCTGGATTTCATCAATGATTAAAAGTCCAATTGAATAGTTATTTGCGATGATTTTCATCTGCTGCAGCATGGCATTTACATTTAAGCGGCTTCTGGTAAAACGATGCTCGAAGTTAGTATCTCCTAATGCTAAATCTACTGCTCTAAAAAAGTTTGAGCATAAGTTTTTTAAAGAGCTGTCATGCGGGCAATCAATTTTAAGATAAACAATTTGCTTTAACCCCAGTTCTTTATGCTCAATCACTTGCGGATAATAACGCAAAATCTTGTTCATCGTGGTCGTTTTCCCACTCCCAGAACATCCTATAATAGACATACTAGTGGCTGTCGATTCTGGAGGAGCGTAGCGGTAAGAGCTTTCGTTTGAAGGTTCTAGTTGTTGAAAAGCCGCGTGCAAATGCCTGTGTCGATCACCATTATTGATGTTTCTACTCACATAACCTTGCCGGATCATGATAGAAATTTTTTGTTCAAGGGATAGATGTTTGGTGAGTGGTTGGAAAAAATCATGAGGCAGTTGAGCAATTAGATGAATTCTTTCTGGTTGAGGCAAAAAACGCTGCTCTGGAATAAATTTTAGTTTCCCTCGTAGGTGTTTAATAACCGACTTCGTGTCAAGAATGGGCGGTAATTGAGTAATGAGAGGATTATTCCCATAGATGTCTTCTATCGATGTGTTGACCGCGAGTTCATTATTATTCATTCTTCATCGTCCTCTTCAAATAATTGTCTCATTAAGTCTGGTTGACTGGTCAAATCCAGATTGCTGCTGTGAGATGGGGGTGTTGGAGGATTGTCTTGGTTGGGATGGATAGTCCGGATAGAATTGACGGACCTATTTTGGAGATGTTCCTCACGTTCCACCTGAATTGCTTCTTGTTTGTTCTGACGAATATCCCGAGTACGTTGTGCTTTAGAAAGTTGGTGAACTCCTGCTTGAGCCTGCCGGCTCTGTGCTGTGTGGATGATTTTGTCAGTAAAATCCTGCAATTCACTGATGGCTACGGACTTTAGTTGTGAATGTTGTTTTTCAACAGTTTTGATTGCTTTTTGAATTTGTTCAGCTTCCCACCAGGTCAGATGCTGATATTGACGTGAGGCATCACTTAAGTGCGCTTCCCAGTATTCCAACTTATTTTCATCAAAGAAAACATAAATGGTATTTACTGAGTATGGGTCAAAACCAATCCGCAACTTTTTCGGGCGGGATTTGGTCGTGTTACGAATAAACCAGCCTTGTTGATGCATTTCCAGACATTGATAGAGTAAGCCTTTGACTTTAAGTCCCTTGTCACTTAAGGAGGCGTCGGTCCTAGGTAACAAGCCAACATATAGTGATTTGTTATCCACTTGTCTTAACATCCCAGTACGGTGCTGTAGACCCCACTGCCAGAGCTTAAGGGGGATAGAAGGCAGGTCAGTCGGCATATCGGCACTACGATCATATTTCGTCAAAATATCAAAATTATTGCGTAAAAAGACGCAGCTTAAGATGATTTTTCTGAACTCTTCCAGAGTTAGACAAGCTTCTAGTCGATAATCATGTCCGCCTTTCTTTTTTTCCTTGAATCCAGAAACAACACCAATATTCTCGTAGGATTTAAAGCGTGACTGAATGATTCCAAAAGCCCTCTCCACAATACCTTTGGCATCGCTTCGATACGGTGGCGCATTTTCAATACGAACAGAAAAGTTTTTTTCAAGAAGTTCAATTTGATAGCCAATTAGTTCACCGCGGTCTGCAAGTATGGCACCAGGTAAACCATAAATAGGCCAGTCTTCTGGTTGTATTTGCAAGCCATAACTCTGACAGAATGTCACTTTATCTTGGATTGCAACGCTGAGGCATTGTATGGCTGTATTAAAGGAACTGTTTTCCATGCCGACATAAAGCCCAGTAATCATCCGGCTGAATACATCGATAACAATATATACGGTAGGTCGGCCAATAATCTGTGATGGATCCCGTGATGATACAAGGTAGATGTCAGCGATTGTTGAATCTATCTCATAACGTGCACCAGGACCATTTGCTTGCTTGGTCGCTGTTGAAGTCAGAGGTTTGTGATCTTTCAGAGTTTTCTGATTCTTCAGAATTTCCTTGGAATTGTTCTTATTTCTATATCGCTTATTATAAAAATAATAGAATTGGGCATAGGTTGGAATATCTGCGGCTTGCACTTGATGAAAGTGCTTAGAAAATAAATTTTTAAACCGAAGATAAGTTTCGTTAATGGATTGTTTTTTGACAGGAACTAAATACTCTTCGATGGCTTTCTTAAAATATAATTCAACCTGTTCAGTGATATTCTTACCTTCATTCGATTCATAGATGCGTGGTCTGCCAATTTTTTTATCACCTATAGCTCTTTTTTGGCCTTTTCCACCTGAGTTTTCATAGTCCGGTACCAAAGCATTTATCGTTTGACCACGCTGCCAGTAGCGTCTTAGGAGTCGTAGAATTTTATTAATTGATACCTCTTTCTCTAGATGTATAGTTTTAATTTTTGCAGTCCTGATTTTTGTATTGATAAGAACTTGTTCATCATTAATTAAATCTTGAATAATTAAAAAGTTTTCATCTCTTTTTTTGAGTTGAATAGAATCTTCACTCAAGTTTAATCGTTTTAAGTATTCATAAGGATCTTGCGCTGGTATCAGGCTTTGATCATCTGAGAGAGTTTGAAGTTCCTTAGACAAAATGAGTTCAGGAAAAGCATTTTTATTATCAATCGCAATCCATACCGTATACTGCGGTAAGAATTTGAGTATTCGGTATTGTGTTGAATTCAAGATGTAAACTGAATTAATTAGTTGCATGGACTGTATTCTCATTCTGGAGCAAATTACTTGCATGAATATCAGAGAGTTTAAGCTCCAAATACGAAATTTCTAGATTAAATTGAAGTATTCGCAGTGCAAATAATTTTCTAAACAATGCGAGCGTCGCTCCGATACCCATTTTTTGAGTCTGGTCAGAATGCTTACAAAATTGGATTAATGAGCTTTGAGGGTACTGGCTAATTTCTTCCATAAAATAAACTGCTTGATCAATCATGTGATTTGTTATTTCAAGGTCATTTTTTTCTACATACAGCCATTTAATGTTCTCTAGTACCGTAGCAGGAATGTCTTTTTCAGTAATCAGTTTGAACGGCGTATTGTGCTCTTCTTCCCAGTAACGACGTTTAATTTCTAATGACTCAATAATATGAGCTTTATTCAGATCCTTGCTGTAAAGAGTGTCAAGGGCTATAGAAAACTTACCAAAATCAACTAAAAAATCTGAAGATAGGGTAAAAGGTATATAGTCAACCGATACTTTTTTCATTCGGAAACGAGAACAGATGGAGTTAAGATCATAGATATCCAAAGGATAATGTTCGCGAATATCTGTAACGTTCTGATTCCAGTCAAGCAGTAAAAAGGTAGATAGCTCTAGATCAGAAAATAAGTGATGAAGACGTTTACTCACGCGGCCTTGTACTCTGTGAGAGCGACCAATTGAACTGAAGTTTTGAACAGTTTTACAAGGTTTATAATCGCGTCCATGGCCCTGGCCATACCCTTCTGTTACTAATTCCTCATAGTTTTTTATAATTTTTGCCATACAGAAGACCTGTGGATTTTGGTGGATAATTAATCATATCTGAAGGAGGTTAATTTTGTATTTGGCAAAAAAATACAAACTTAAATATATTTACATACAAACAAAATTTTATAATTTTTATTTAATTATTTATTTAATTCAGTAACTTAATAATTAATATGGTATTTTAATACTCAATTGATGAGTTTAAAAAACGTTGATGATAGGCAAAAGTATTCAAATTACATCTTAGTAAACATCGTTGCATATTCTTATGTAAACCAACTGCATATTCAGACTCAAACCCGACCATTCATTCTGGTTCATAGTAAAATGCTTATTTTCTATTCCAAATATTTTAGAACAAAATATGTAAATTTGGATCTTAAAGTACTACCTTAATCTGCTATAATTTGTACATCATTATGATGTACAAATTGGTGGAAAATATGGCTAACTTAGCAACAGAACGAATCAATGTTCGTTCAACCGTAGATGCAAAGAATGTAATTGAGCAAGCTGCGAATTTATTGGGTCTTAGTGTGAGTTCCTTTATGATCCAATCCTCATTTGAACGAGCAAAAGAATTACTTAAATCTAATCACGAGTTAAAAGTAAATAATGCTGATCGTGATATGTTAATGAATTTGCTTGAAAATCCGCGCCCTGCAAATGATGAGATGAAAAATTTAATGAGTTTATTGGATGAAAATTGAGGTTTTACAAGCCCATCATCAGAAAAAATCATTTAATTGTGGGCAAGATGATTTAAATAAGTTCATAAAACAATACGCATCCCAACATCAGAAATCAGGAACAAGTAAAACCTATGTTGCTATTGATGATGATGCACAGGTGAGGGGGTTTTATTGTCTATCAAGTACCTCTATAGGATTTGAGGGGGTTGATGCTGTTCTCATTAAACGATTACCTCGTTATCCCTTACCTTGTGTGGTTGTGGGGCGCTTTGCCGTTGATCAAGCTGCACAGGGGCAAGGAGTTGGAAAAGTACTTTTGGCACATGCTCTTAAACAAGTTTCAAAAGTTGCTCAAATTATTGGTGTTAATTTTGTTGTAATACATGCTAAGGATCAAAAAGCTATGGAGTTTTATCAGCGGTTTGGCTTTATCTCATTAACATCAAATCCATTAACATTAATATATCCAGTGAATGAAATACCTCATTTTAAATAAGGTGGGTTGCTAGTAACAGGAATAGCTAATAGACTTATTCAGAGTTTGCACATAGTTCCTTATCCCTTATTTTGCTTTATGACCAAATACTGCGTCTAATTATGGTAATTTAATTAAGTTTGTTTTATTTTTGATCATAAGTTGTTGATATATATTATTCATTGTTTTCCAATTTTAAAATTAAGTTTGTATTAGAGTTTGGTATCCTGAATTTTAGATGAAATTAAGTTTGTATTAAGTATTGGATTCTTCCACTTTAAAATACGAATTCTTGCTCAGAAAGGCGAAGCATACTTTAAATAAAAATGAAATGTTTTCAAGATGAGGTCAAAAAGGGATGCTTTTTGAATCTAGGGTGAGATTTTTATATATCTATATCATTGAATATATTAGTAATAATTTTATATTTCTGGTGTGATTCTAATTTGAATTTATTTATATTAAAAACCCTGTAGACTTGGTGAAGAATCACTGGGTCTACAGGGTAGGGTTTTGTTCGTTTACTTCATTAATATCCAAACTTAAATAATTAAATCTAAACTTAATTATTTGGTACAAACTTAATTATACGAACACAGTTCCCCAGCCCTGATTCAATTTTAATTATTCTACCGTAACCGATTTTGCCAGATTACGTGGCTGATCGACATCTGTACCACGCAGCACTGCCACATGATAAGACAGTAACTGCACCGGGATGCTATATACAATCGGTGCCAGCACTGCATTAACTGCCGGAATATGTACCACATGCTGGCGTTCTTTGGCTTTAATGCCGCTGTTTTCATCAGCAAACACAAATAGCTCGCCACCACGTGCCTGAACTTCTTCCATATTGGATTTCAGTTTATCCAGCATGTCATCTTGCGGTGCCAGAATCACCACTGGCATGTCATTGTCGACCAGTGCCAATGGGCCATGTTTCAACTCACCTGCAGCATAGCCTTCAGCATGAATATAGGAAATTTCTTTCAGCTTGAGTGCACCTTCCAGTGCGATCGGGAAGTGCGTACCACGGCCCAGGAACAGGCAATGCTGCTTTTCAACAAACAGCTCAGACAGACCTAAAATTTCATTATCATGACGTAAAGTGTCCAGAATCACTTTAGGCAAATGCCAGAGTTCTGTGCTGATCTTCGTCATCTGTTCTGTAGAAATGCTATTTTTGACCGAACCAATTTTTAATACCAACAGCATTACAGCAGCAAGCTGGGTGGTAAAGGCTTTGGTAGACGCCACACCAATTTCAGGGCCTGCCAATGTCAACAGACTATGCTGGGTCTCACGTACCATCGATGATGTAGCGACATTACAGATGGTCATCGTAGTGATGTCTAGCCCTTTGGCCGCCGCACGTTTCTGTGTATCACGTAATGCAGCCAAGGTATCGGCAGTTTCACCGGATTGGGAAATACACACATAGAGTGTGTGATTCACAATGACTGGCGTACGATAACGGAATTCGCTGGCAATCTCGACCTGACACGGCAGATCAATCAGCTGTTCAAACCAGTATTTCGCAATCATGCCGGCATGATAGCTGGTACCACAGGCAATAATCTGGATTTGCTGGATTTTTGCGAAGTCCTGTTCCGCACTGGCAAGAAAGTCTTTGCGCAGGTCATTGCCATTTAAAGCCTGGGAAATGGTCTGTTTGATCGCTTCAGGCTGCTCATAAATTTCTTTGAGCATGTAGTGCTTATATTCACCTTTAGAGGCATTGCTGACCGCAGCATCCAGTTCCTTGACCGGACGATCGACCAGTTGACCATCGACAAAAACTTCAATCGTGGTGCGGGTCAAACGGGCAATATCACCTTCTTCCAGGTAGATAAAACGGTTGGTAATCGGGAGCAGCGCCAGCTGGTCAGAACTGATAAAGTTCTCGCCAATCCCCACACCAATGACGAGTGGCGAACCTTCACGTACGGTAATCAGTTCATCCGGATGATCTGTATGCACGATACCTAGGGCATAAGCACCTTTGAGTTGTGGTACCACCTGGCGCACAGCTTCCATTAAGCTGGGGGTGGATTTCAGGGCGTCATTGATCAGATGTGCAACCACTTCTGTATCGGTCTGTGAAGTAAAGACATAACCCAAAGCTTCAAGATCATCTTTGAGTTCTTGATAGTTCTCAATGATCCCGTTATGAACCACTGCCACATTTTCAGAAATATGCGGATGGGCATTTTCTTCAGTCGGTTTGCCATGGGTTGCCCAGCGTGTATGTGCAATGCCAAGTGAGCCGCTGATCTGTGATTCATTTACGGCCTGTTCAAGGTTCGCGACCTTGCCGACACGACGTTCACGCAGGACCTGGCTATTGTTGATGAGTGCCAAACCTGCTGAATCATAACCCCGGTATTCCAGGCGTTTTAAGCCTTCAATCAAAATATTGGTAATGCTACGTTCTGCAATGCCACCGACGATACCACACATATTTATTCCCCCTTATTTCTTGATTTTTTGCGGACGTGGATAGTTTTCTTTGGCAAATTGCTTAGAACGTTCTACCGCCAAACTGTTGTCTTCCACATCACGAGTAATCGTCGAGCCTGCACCCACTGTAGCCCCATTGCCAATTTTCACAGGTGCAACCAATGAACTGTTCGAACCAATGAAAGCCTGATCACCAATGATGGTTTTAAATTTATTCGCACCATCATAATTGCAGGTAATGGTACCTGCACCAATATTAGAACCGGCACCGATTTCAGCATCACCGAGATAGGTGAAGTGGTTGGCTTTAGAGCCTACGCCAATCGTGGTATTTTTCACTTCTACAAAGTTACCGATATGCACCTCGGCAGCAAGCTTCGCACCCGGACGCAGTCGTGCAAAAGGGCCAATCTGGGTATCTTCACCAACGATAGCATTGTCAAAAATGCTATAAGGTTGTACTTTAGTCCCAGCTGCAATTTTGGTATTTTTGATGATACAGCCGGCGCCAATTTCAACATGGTCGCCCAGCTCGCAATCACCTTCGATGATGACATTGATATCAATCTGTACATCTTGACCGACAGTTAAATTACCACGCAAATCAAAACGGCTCGGATCAATCAGATGTACACCTTGTTGCATCAGCTGTTTGGCCTGACATGCCTGAAACTGACGTTCTAATGCTGCCAGTTGCACACGGTCATTTACGCCTTCAACCTCAAAGGCCATTTCCGGTTCTACTGAAGCAACCTGCATACCATCGGCCAGAGCCATCGCCACAATATCGGTCAGATAGTATTCACCCTGAACATTCTCATTGCTTAAATTTGGCAGCCATTGATGCAACTTGGCATTGCTGACCGCATAAATGCCAGTATTAATTTCTTGGATCTGACGTTGCTCGTTCGTTGCATCTTTATGTTCAACAATGGCCTGAATCTGACCATTTTTACGCACGATGCGACCATAACCATTGGCATCTGGCAAGGTGAGCGTGACCAGACCAATGCCAGTTTCTGCAGTGGCATCGAGTAATTTTTGCAAGGTGAACGGGTTAATACAGGGTACATCACCAGAAAGAATCAACGATACGCCGTCTTGGGGCAGGACAGGTAAAGTCATTTGTACGGCATGACCGGTCCCCAGCTGTTCGCTCTGTTCAACCCATTTAATTTTTTGCGCTGTAAAAGCAGCTTGAACCTGCTCGCCACCGTGCCCGTAAATGGTAATAATATTATCTGCGTTTAATTTTTTTGCTGTGTCAATGACATGACCCAGTAAAGGACGTCCTGCAAGCGGTTGTAATACTTTCGGTAAGCTTGAACGCATGCGCGTGCCTTTACCTGCAGCAAGAATAATAACAGTCGTTGACATGTTCTAATCCTAAATATGGCTTATGCCACGGTGAAGTAAAAATAAATCAAAATACAAAGAGCCGCCCACAGGCCAGCAATGATGTCATCCAGCATGATGCCAAAACCGCCGTCGACCTGACGGTCAATGACCCGAATCGGCCACGGTTTCCAGATATCAAATAATCTGAATAGCGCAAAACCGACCAACAGCCAGAGCCAGTTCATCTGGCCGAGATAGATCAGGGGTAAAAATGTGATGGATTGTCCGGCGAATTCATCCCAGACAATACGGCCATCATCATGAACGCCCATGACCTTGGCAGTATGCCCGCAGATATATATGCCAATCAGGGACATGATGGCAATGGCAAAAAGACTGTTTAGAAAATCAAGATGCAGCCAAATCGGGATAAATAAAAGTGCAAAAGCCGAACCAAAGGTCCCTGGTGCTTTAGGCATCAGTCCTGAGCCGAAGCCAACGCCACTAAACACAATCAGTCGGTCGGTCCATGACATGGCTTTAAAATTGATCGCAGGTTTATGCAAAATGTTGATACCCATTAAATTGAAGCAAATGATCTACGCCATCTTTTTCAAAAGTTAAGCCGTGCTGCTGCTGAATTGTGCCGACTATACTAATCGAAACATCAAGTTGTTTTTGCAATAATTTTTCGTAATTTTGCGGGCTTATTGTAAAACATAATTCATAATCGTCGCCACCGGCCAGTGCATATTGCCATTTTTGTGCTTCACTTAAAGCTTGCAGGGCAGGATTGATCGGTAAGTGTTCCAGTTGTAGCTTGGCACCGACTTGCGAGGCTTTGAGAATATGTCCAAGATCTTGGGCCAAACCATCCGAGACATCAATCATGCTATGTGCCAGACCTTTTAAGGAGGCACCGAGCTGACAACGTGGCGTCGGATAGTCCAGACGTTTCTGTAGCGGATGACCTAAATGATTTAAGGCAAAAGCAGCATCGCCGACAGTTCCACTGACACAGATCAGATCACCTGGTTTTGCACCTGAGCGTGGCACCGCTTGGCCAATATCGACCCAGCCTAAGGCTGTCACAGATAAAGTGAGATGCGGACTTTGGGTGGTATCACCCCCGATTAAACTCACGCCAAATTGATCGCAGCAATCGTATAAACCCTGACTAAAGCCTTTGAGCCAGTCATGATCAATTTGGGGTAGGCTCAATGCCAGAAGAATACTATGCGGTTTTGCACCCATCGCGGCAATATCGGAAAGATTAACAGCAACCGATTTCCAGCCAATGGCATGCGGATTTGTATCGAGAGGGAAGTGTCGTCCAGCAACCAGTGTATCGGCACAGATGACCAGTTGTTGCTGAGGCGGAGGGGTGAGCAAGGCTGAATCGTCACCGACGCCTAAATCGACAGAATGGGTATTCTTGCGATTGAAATAGGTGTCGATAATCGAAAATTCAGCCATACAACAATTCGACTTTAATTAGTTGGCTTGTTGCTTTTCTGCTGCACGTAAAGTTGTCGCTAAACGATCCAATACACCGTTGATGTATTTGTGGCTGTCGGCACCGCCAAAATGTTTAGCCAACTCGATCGCTTCGTCTAGAACCACGCGATATGGAATCTCAAGATGTTCTTTGAGTTCATACGCGCCTAGACGCAAGGTTGCGAGTTCAACACCATCCAGTGCTGAAAGTTCACGATCGAGTACCGGAATTAAGAGCGCATCCAATGCTTCATGATTGGCAACCACTTGAGTCAACAATTCATGATAATAGCTCAGATCCACTTTATGCATGGCATTTTCCACACGCGTACGTGCTTCAATCTCATGCACCGGATTGTGGCTCATTTGCCATTCATAAATTCCTTGTACAGCAAAGCGACGTGCTTTACGTTTTGCTGCATAAGTTGCTTGAAGTGTTTGCGACATAGCGTTAAATAACCTTTAACAAGTTAACCATTTCAATCGCAGTCAGGGCAGCTTCGCTACCTTTATTGCCTGCTTTTGTTCCAGAGCGTTCAATCGCTTGTTCAATACTGTCCGTAGTGAGTACACCGTTAATGACAGGTAAGCCAGTGTCCAGGCCAACCACGCCTAAACCTTTGGCACATTCGCCTGCAACGAAATCGAAGTGAGGCGTGCTACCACGAATCACGGCGCCAAGCGCGATGATGGCATCGAAACGATCTGAAGCTGCCAGTTTTTTCGCAACTACAGGAAGTTCCCAGGCACCAGGGGCATGAACAACAGTGATATTATCCTCTGATACACCATGACGTTTCAATGTATCAATGGCACCTTCTAACAGATGTTCAACCACAAAGCTGTTAAAACGACCAACTAAAATCGCATAACGGTCTTCGTTCGCGAGATGTAACATACCTTCAATACGGCGAACTGCCATAGCAACCTCGATGATTTCTTAAGATGTTTGTTGTGCGGTGATGTATTCCACCACTTCTAAGTTAAAGCCTGATAGTGCATTGAAGCGCAATGGAGAGCTGAGCAGCTTCATTTTTTCAACGCCTAGATCACGCAAAATTTGTGCACCGACACCAATGGTCTGATACTGCTGAGACAGTGCAGAATTTGATTTTACATTTTTTGGTGCATTTAAGGTATCTAAAGCCGGACCCAAATCCTGTAAATGACGTTGCCCAATCCAGACCAGTACACCACGATCACTATTGGAAATTTCTTTTAGTGCACGGTCTAAATTCCAGGCCGGTTCGCCGTCCTGTTTTTTCAGTTTGAGCAAATCACGGGTCGGATTAAAACCATGTACACGAACGGTGGTCACGCCTTGTTTAGGCTCGCCTTTGACCAGGGCCAAATGAATATCCGGGTTGCCCAGTTCACGATAACGATATAAATCAAATGTGCCGTATTCAGTGTCGAGTTTTTGATGATCGAGACGCTCAACAGTTTGCTCATTGGTCATGCGGTAATGAATCAGGTCGGCAATGGTGCCAATTTTCAAACCATGCTTTTCAGCAAAAACTTCAAGATCCGGACGGCGCGCCATCGTGCCATCTTCATTGATGATTTCACAAATCACCGAAGCCGGTTCCAGTCCTGCTAAACGAGAAAGATCACAACCTGCCTCGGTATGCCCGGCACGGTGCAATACGCCACCCGGCTGCGCCATCAGCGGGAAGATGTGTCCTGGCTGTACAATATCTGCCGGTTTGGCATGAGCAGCCACCGCAGTTTGAATCGTGTGCGCACGTTCAGCCGGTGAGATCCCGGTAGAAATACCTTTGGCTGCTTCAATTGACAGGGTAAAATTGGTTCCATGCTGGGCACCGTTTGCATCGACCATCAAAGGCAGATTCAACTGCTGGCAACGCTCTTTGCTTAAAGTCAGGCAGACCAGACCACGTGCATGGGTGATCATGAAGTTGATGTCTTCAGGACGTACGTGCGTGGCAGCAATCACTAAGTCGCCTTCATTTTCACGATCTTCATCATCCATCAGGATGACCATTTTTCCTGCACGGATATCTGCTACAAGCTCTTCAACAGTATTGAGCGGCATCAACCTTCACCTTCTTTTTTGATCTTGATCAGACCGAATCATGACATTATTGGGTACATAGTCTAACGCTTTTTAAGCAATTTTGCCTATGCTTATTAGTTTCCCTATAGTGGTTCAATGTTATACACAGTCTTGGGAATCATGAAAAGCCGACTTTAAATGAAAGCCAGGGCTTTATGCAGGTTTTTTGAACAGTTAAAATGCATAAAAAATGAAAAACTTAGGCAAAGTCCTTCTAAGTTAAAGTATTAATTTGTTTTTTATACAGTTTTATTCCTGTTTTTGTGATTTTCAGATTTTTATTTTGCTGGTCAACGATCAAGAGCAGAAAAATTTACCAGATATTAAAAAACTTGAATAAAACAAAAAAAGCGAACCGCAGTTCGCTTTTGAGAAAATTCATACTTAGAAGAAACCAGCCGGTTTGGTTGAATAACTCACCAGCAGGTTTTTGGTCTGTTGATAATGATCCAGCATCATTCTGTGATTCTCACGGCCAATCCCTGATTTTTTATAGCCACCGAAAGCCGCATGTGCAGGATAAATATGATAACAGTTGGTCCAGACCCGACCCGCTTGAATCGCGCGTCCTGCACGGTAAGAGGTGTGTGCTGAACGTGACCACACACCTGCTCCTAAACCATAAATAGTGTCATTGGCGATTTTAATGGCATCATCAAAGTCCTTAAATGTCGCCACCGCCAGCACCGGCCCGAAGATTTCATCCTGAAAGGTTTTCATGTCATTGGTGCCTTTGAAAATGGTCGGTTCAATATAAAAACCTTGTCCCACTTCCTGACGTGCTTCACCGCCGGTCAGAATTTGTGCACCCTCTTCGCGGCCAGTAGCAATACAGCCTAAGATTTTATCCTGCTGTTCCTGCGAAGCTTGTGCGCCAATCATGGTGTCGGTGTCGAGTGGATGGCCGGTTTTAATGCGTTGCACCCGTTCTACCGCACGCGCCAGAAACTCATCGGCAATACTTTCCTGCACCAAGGCACGAGAAGGACAGGTACAGATTTCACCCTGATTCAGAGCAAACATGGCAAAGCCTTCCAGTGCCTTGTCCAGATAATCATCTTCCTGATCCATAATGTCGGCAAAGAACAGGTTCGGTGACTTTCCGCCAAGTTCCAGTGTTACCGGAATAATATTCTCGGTGGCGTATTGCATGATTTGCTGACCGACTGCGGTTGAACCGGTAAAGGCAATCTTGGCAATGCGCGGATTGGTCGCGAGTGGACGACCGACTTCGATACCATAACCATTGACAATATTCAGTACACCCGGCGGCAAAATGTCCTGAATCAGTTCAGCTAAAACTAAAATGCTGACCGGGGTTTGTTCCGCAGGTTTCAGCACGATACAGTTGCCTGCTGCCAAGGCAGGTGCGAGTTTCCAGGCCGCCATCAGGATCGGGAAGTTCCACGGAATGATCTGACCCACCACACCCAATGGTTCATGGAAATGGTAGGCAATGGTATCTTCATCAATCTCGGAAATGCCGCCTTCCTGAGCGCGGATACAGCCGGCAAAATAACGGAAATGATCAATACATAGCGGAATATCGGCCGCTAAGGTTTCACGGATCGGCTTGCCGTTGTCCCAGGTTTCTGCCACCGCCAGCAGTTCCAGATTTTGTTCCAGACGATCTGCAATTTTTAGCAGGATATTGGAACGGGTGGTGGCTGAGGATGTATTCCACTGTGCTTTGGCCTTGTGCGCTGCATCTAGGGCCAATTCGATGTCTTCTACAGAAGAGCGCGGCACTTTGGTAAA
This sequence comes from Acinetobacter sp. YH12151, assembly GCF_013418355.1. Classification (NCBI taxonomy): domain Bacteria; kingdom Pseudomonadati; phylum Pseudomonadota; class Gammaproteobacteria; order Moraxellales; family Moraxellaceae; genus Acinetobacter; species Acinetobacter sp. YH12151. The sequence goes on from NZ_VPCG01000009.1 coordinate 62,093, forward strand.
GACTTTGCCATCTACCGGAGAGATATTGTCAAAGTATTCGCCTTTAACTGGAGCGACCCATTCGCCGCCAATGAAGTTGTCGTATTGGGCTTTAAATTGAATTTTTGCACCGTCAGTATTGGGGTCTGCATAACGCATAATCTATTCCTTTATATGATTGTTATTGGTACACGCTGACCCTATTTTCTCAATTGAAAATGCTACAGTTTCAGCAGTCAGCTCTACTATAAAGAGGGAAAAAGACAGGTGGTGCTTTGATTACACGCTTGCTACAAAAGACAACATTTGGAATATGAAGTATAGGGATTAAATTTTATATTTAATCGAAGCTTATCCTAAGAAATAAGCATTTAACTGGCGCTTAAAAAATCGAAGGATTCATGTATTTCTGATGGTTGCGGATTACATTCAAGAGGGCCATTTTATTCAATCAAAACACTTAACAGAAAACAGGAGCCTAAAATCATCTTTCCTGTTTGCCGGCATTATAGTCCTTTGCTGTTGAGCCATTGAAACAGCTGCTGATAAACCTGTTCACGTACAGATTTGTCTGAAAGCACCAGATCGTGTAAACCATTCTGAATGCTTTGAACCGTGACATCAGCTTTAATTTTTTTGGCATATTTCTGAATGTCTTTAACTCCCAAAATCACATCACTAGTTTGCGCTGCCTTGCCCCATTTTTTGGGATATAAAGTCTGATGCGAATGCATGACCAGAACCGGAATATCGAGTTCGATGCCGCGATGAATTTCTTTTTGTGCTTCATAGATGGCACGAATAAAACTGATCCGTACCCTTGGGTAGCGGGTCTTTTTCCAGTCCAGACTGAAGTCCCATTCACCTTTTAAATCCTTGTGCAGACTGGTGGCATACCATTTATTTAACTCACTCGGAAATCTAAGGTCGGGAAAAATTTTCGCCAGTTTGCTTAACTGCGGGATGCCGAGCGCACGTTTTATCGGATTCATATTAAAGTTATAAAATGGACTGTTGACCCAGAGTGCTTTGATTAACCGATGATTAGGGTGATGTGCCGCGAACAATGTCGTGATGAGGCCGCCGGTAGAATGACCACAGAGCAGGGCAGTATCATGGCCCTCGCTTGCGATAATATCCAGTGCCTGGCTAATTTCTGCATCATATTCAGACAGCTCATGCACATTATAATAGTTCTGATGCGGCAGAATCGAACGGCCATATTTTCTTAAATCCAGCGCATAAAAATCAAAACCTTGCTGATTAAAGCGTTCCGCCATTTCAGTCTGGAAGAAATAATCAATAAATCCGTGAATATACAAAACTGCTTTAGGAGTAGGCTGCGCTGCTTTTTTACGTATCAGGGTTGCTACAACTTTGCCCTCATAGTCATCTGGAAAGCTCAAGGTGGCTTGCTCATAGCCGATGCCTAAAATATCAGCTTGATAAAGGGGCTGGAATTCACTCATTTTTATACTCATTTATATTATTGAATTTATACTTTATCCTTGATGAGCTTTGACTTTTTGTCAAATCAATCTTCTGCCTTAGCAGTATGAAAAAGATCAACACTATATAAATAGGCCATAACCCATTTTAAATCAGTGAGATTTTAAAATAGAACAAGCATTTTTGATGGATAAAAGAAATTTATTACAAAATTAACCAAAATCTCTCCTATCACGCTACGTTATCAGATTATAAAATCCTGCTAAAAGTATTATCAATTTACTAAATACCCCAAAAGGCTAAAATCAGGATAGGCTATATAAAATAACGATAGTGATGTCATTGTTTTCGGCGAAGTGCCGAGGATTGATTAGAAGAGTTAAATAATGCCCAGAGAAAATTTGAACAGTAAACGCCCTTTATATATTCCTTATGCCGGAAATACCTTATTAGAACTCCCGTTACTCAATAAAGGTTCTGCATTTACTGAAGAAGAGCGTAGAAGCTTTAATTTGCATGGTTTAATTCCTCATGTGACCGAGACCATCGAGGAACAGAGTCAGCGCTCTTATCAGCAATATTGTGCTTTTAATAGTGATATCAACAAGCATATTTATTTGCGTAATATCCAGGATACCAATGAAACCCTGTTTTATCACCTGATTGAAAATCACCTTAGCGAGATGATGCCGATTATTTATACCCCGACTGTAGGGGAGGCATGTCAGCGCTTTTCTGATATTTATCGCCGTCATCGCGGGATCTTTATTTCCTATCCGGATCGCGATCAGATCGAGCAGATTATTCACAATATTAATAAAAAGAACGTGAAAGTGATTGTGATTACCGATGGCGAACGCATTTTGGGTTTAGGCGATCAGGGGATTGGCGGAATGGGGATTCCGATTGGTAAATTGGCGCTCTATACTGCCTGTGGTGGAATCAGCCCGGCGTATACCTTACCGATCACTCTCGATGTCGGCACCAATAATCAGCAATTGCTGAATGATCCAATTTATATGGGCTGGCGTGAACCGCGGATCAGCGGCGATGAATACTATGCTTTTGTCGAAATGGTAATTCTGGCCATTCAGCAGCGCTGGCCGGATGCATTGATTCAGTTTGAAGACTTTGCGCAGAAAAATGCCATGCCTTTGCTGGAAAAATACCGTGATCGCATTTGCTGTTTTAATGATGATATTCAGGGAACCGCTGCGGTTTCGGTCGGAAGTTTAATTGCCGCTTCACGTGCAGCAGGCAAGCAGTTGAAAGATCAGGTGGTGGCATTTCTGGGGGCCGGTTCAGCTGGTTGCGGGATTGCGGAACAGATCATTAAACAAATGATTGCGGAAGGCTTGAGCGATAGCGAAGCACGTGCACGGATATTTATGGTTGACCGCTTTGGTCTGATCACTGAAAATCAGCCAAATTTACTGAATTTTCAGCGTAAATTGGCACAGCCTCTTGAACATGTAGAAAGCTGGGCAGATGCTGAAGCCATGATTTCATTAACAGATGTCGTGAAGCATGCTAAGCCAACAGTACTGATTGGGGTTTCGGGGCAACCGGGATTATTCACGCAGGAAGTGGTTGAAGCTATGGCTGAGAATAGCGTGCAGCCAATTATTTTCCCTTTATCCAATCCGACTTCACAGGTAGAAGCAGTACCGGCAGATATTTTGCAATGGACTAAGGGTAGAGCGCTGATTGCCACAGGTAGCCCCTTTGCACCGGTGAATTATCAGGAAAAAATCCATCATATTTCACAGTGCAATAATTCTTATATTTTCCCCGGAATTGGGTTGGGGGTGATTGCTTCGGGTGCGAAGCGTGTTACAGATAATATGCTGATGGCTTCTAGTAATGCTCTGGCGGATTGTTCGCCTAAGTTGCAAGACCCACAAGCGGATTTATTGCCAAGTCTCGATCATTTGCAGTCTATTTCAAAGCAGATTGCATTAAAGGTAGCCCTTGCTGCCATTGAGGATGGGGTGGCGCCTAAAGTAAGTATTGAGGACTTGCAGTTAGCGATTGAGCATAATTTCTGGACACCGCAATATCGTGATTATCAGCGGGTCACTTTCTAATTTTAAATGAAGACAAACTCTGACTAAGCACTCGTTTTGGGCTGGTCAGCGTTTATTGGTTAAAATAGACAATGCATAAAAAAAGCCCCGATCTTTCGATCAGGGCTTTTTTGAATCTGGAGCGGGAAAGGAGACTCGAGCTCTCTGATTCCAATCTCGATAAAGTCGCTGAGATTTATTTTATTAAATGATATTAATTTTAAATATATGATTTAATGTAAAATATTTTACTGACTGGTATAATTTGATGATAAGAGAGGAGCCTGGGTCTACGGTTTCTGTTTTGCCTTTTGGCGTAAGACGTACAAATATAAGCTTTCTACTTTTTCACGTGCCCATGGTGTGGTACGCAAGAATCGTAATGATGATTTAACACTTGGGTCTATGCAAAAACATCTAATTTCAATTTTACGACTTAAACCTTCAAAGCCACCGTAGTAATCCAATAATTCATCCAAAATGTCAGCAAGTTTTTTGCCGTGTAAAGGGTCATTGGGGGTGTTCATAATAGATCAATCGTATTTTGGGTGGCCATTATTATAACCTGAGCTAATTGGAAAACTAGAGCGTTTGAATGTAGGTAATGATGGACTGAATAGCCACCAAAATTCTGGAGCACGCCTAGCAATCGGATGAGGCATCATATATATGACTTGGTAATCCCATGTGCTATGTAGGAAAGTTTTTTCTTAATGGGTCACCTTCTTAATGGGAGTAGGTACGAGGAGCGTTCTAAACCTTTACGGATCGCTTCAGCACTGTATTCAAAGGCAATTAATGGTCGACCTGTGATTGCTGTTGAGGAGACCAGTGTACCCCAAAGCCAATATTCACCCCATCAATTATAGTAAGCATTAAGTTTTTTGAGCGTGGATTTATTTCCAGATAAAGTCGTTCTTTACGAAGCCTCTCACATAAAACGCAACAACTTCTTCAGGTTTTTCTGAATCTTAAATCCATAATATTGGGTCTTATGTTCAGATATGGCTATTAAGCCACAAAATAATGGAGTTATAAAATGTGTCGGTTGATCGGTGCAAAGGTGCTTTATTGGATGATTAGATCCTATTAGATTAAAGAAGTCTAATTAGACATTTACAATCTAATGGAATCTAATACAATCTATAGCAATAAAGAATCATTGCTGAGTAATTAAAATGAGTAGCATCTCCAATGACCCTTGGCATTTTCCACGTACAGAACTAGCTAAACAAATTTTAGGCATGTTTGAGACTGGACTAGCTAGTTCTCTGACTTTTTTTGCCCCACGCCGGATGGGAAAAACTGAATTTTTACGAAAAGATATTACGCCCTTAGCAGAACAGCTTGGATGGCGCGTTTTTTATTTCAGTTTTTTAGATGCAGGCCTGCATAGTGAAGGACAGTTTGTAAAAGCTCTTGATGAGTTTTCACAGCAAAATGGCTTGATTGGTAAAGCCAATCATTGGATTAAAAATATTGGCTCTTTAAGTACAGAGGTGGCAGGTGTAAAAGCCGAAGTGACTCTTGCACAAGGGCAAGTGAATTCCAGTATTTTATCTAGTATTACAAAACTGGCTCAGCAGGGTAAACCTATTTTATTGCTACTTGATGAGATTCAGGCTTTAGCTAGTTCAAAATATAAAACAACTATTGCCAGTTTGCGTACTGCTTTAGATATGCATAAAGAAACGATAAAGGTAATTTTTACTGGTTCAAGTCGAGAGGGCTTGAGACAAATGTTTTCTGTGAGTAGTGCTCCATTTTTTCATTATGGGCAGAATTTACCTTTTCCAAATCTAACAAAAGCATTTACAGATCATCTGGCAGATGTATTTAATCAAACAACAGGACGTAGTTTGGATAAAGAAATTTTATGGTGTGCTTTTTTAGATATGAAGCAAAGTCCTCAACTGGTGAGGTCATTGGTTGAGCGTTTAGCATTAAACCCAATGCTGGCTATAGATTTTGCAAAGGAACAGCTTATAGCCGATACAATGGGGCACCGTGACTTTTCAGGATTATGGGGAGAGTTTAAGTTATTAGAACAGCTGCTCTTAAAAGCCATAGCTGAATCACAAGTTGAACTTTATAGTATTCAATTTAGACAGCATCTTGCTGACTCCATCGGTGTAGACAGCATTGCAGTATCAAGTATTCAATCTGCCCTACGTTCTTTATCAAAAAAACAAATTATTTTTAAACCAGAAAATGGTACTTATGAAATCGAGGATGCTCTTTTTAAAGAATGGATTATGGATGAAGCATAAATTTTTTAATAATGGTCAGTACCCGGTAAAATACCTCGTTAAGAGGATTCATGATTCCTCATCTCCGAGAAGACCCTTCCATGGGTTGGTCATTAAGTCATCCTGATCTTCGATCGTGATTTTAATTTCATCATTCAATAATTGTCTGATTAAATGAACTTTATCATCTGGAATGAGCATCAGTTGAGCATTTAATCCTGCCGCGATAATTTCTAAGGTCTCTAATCGTGGATTGCCCTGACTTTCCAGTTTTTGGTACTGCTGTCTTGAAATGCCTGTACGGGATTGCATATTAACTTGCTTTAAGCCCAATAGGGTTCGTCTTTTTTTGATTTGCTGAAGTAAAGATTCATTTATTGTAGACACATTTATTTCTTTTAGGTTCTATAAGAAATATATTAGTTTCTTTTTTAAAGCAATTTATCATTTCGATCTGTAAAACAGCCCTAGCTACGTAGTGATCTGAAATCACTCTGAAAATACGCGGTTCAATTTAACTTATCTCCTTACGGAATTGGCAGAAAGATTGTCGATGCCGGATCTGAACTGTCGACAACTCTCTGGCAAAAATTCCTGGCAGCCCTGCATTTAACTGCCTAGCACAATCCGATAATAAATAATAACAAACCCGCCGCGCAGTTGGCATACAGTAAGTAAAGAAGTGGTGGACTGTGATCATAAAAATAACATCTCAAGCCGGAGGTAAACTAGATGGCCAAGTATAGTGATATCAATAGTTTTAATACCTTAGAAACATTGACCGTCGGTTCAGAACACTATCAGATTTTCAACCTGTCCAAATTGCAAGCGCAATTGGGCGACCTGTCCCGGCTGCCAAAATCTTTAAAAGTCTTGCTGGAAAATTTACTACGTTTTGAAGATCAGCTCACGGTGAAAACCGAGCATATTCATGCGCTGGCAGGGTGGTTAAACAACCAAACCTCAGAACAGGAAATCCAGTATCGTCCGGCACGGGTGCTGATGCAGGATTTTACCGGTGTTCCCGCAGTGGTTGATCTTGCCGCGATGCGTGCAGCGGTGGCCAAAGCCGGTGGTGACCCGGAAAAAATTAATCCGTTGTCACCGGTGGATTTAGTCATCGATCACTCGGTGATGGTCGATTACTTTGCCAGCCCGCAAGCTTTTGAGCAGAATGTCGCAATTGAGATGCAACGCAATGGTGAGCGCTACCAGTTTCTGCGCTGGGGGCAGGCGGCACTTAATGAGTTTCGCGTGGTGCCGCCAGGAACCGGGATTTGCCACCAGGTCAATCTGGAATATCTGGCACAAGTGGTCTGGAGCAATGAGGTTGATGGGCAGCGCTTTGCCTTTCCTGATACCTTGGTCGGTACTGACTCACATACGACCATGATCAATGGCTTAGGCGTGTTAGGTTGGGGGGTAGGCGGTATCGAAGCGGAAGCGGCCATGCTGGGTCAACCGATCTCCATGCTGATTCCGGAAGTGATCGGCTTTAAGCTCACCGGTAAACTCAAAGAAGGGATTACAGCAACTGATCTGGTGCTGACCATTACCCAGATGCTGCGCCAAAAAGGCGTAGTTGGAAAATTTGTCGAATTTTATGGCGATGGCCTGGCCGATTTACCCTTGGCTGACCGTGCCACTATTGCCAATATGGCACCCGAATATGGTGCTACCTGTGGCTTTTTCCCGGTTGATGAGGTGACGCTTTCCTATTTACGTTTAACTGGACGTCAGCCCGAAAGAATTGCCTTGGTAGAGGCCTATAGCAAGTTGCAAGGATTGTGGTGCAATCCGGGGGATGAACCCGTCTTTACAGATACGCTGGCTTTAGATATGTCGACGGTAGAAGCCAGTCTGGCGGGTCCGAAACGTCCGCAGGATCGTGTGCTATTGTCGCAAGTGCCAAAAACCTTTGCTGCCTTCATGGATCTGACCTTGAAACCGGTCAAAGAAGAAAAAGAGCGTCTGGAAAATGAAGGAGGTGGAGGTACGGCTGTTGAAGCGAAACAGGCCAACCTGCCACATGAAAATGTTTTTTGTATGATTGATGGTGAAAAATATCCGTTGCAGCATGGTGATGTAGTGATTTCAGCCATTACCTCCTGTACCAATACCTCGAATCCCAGTGTCATGTTGGCAGCAGGCCTATTGGCCAAAAAAGCAATCGAAAAAGGTTTGCAGCGAAAACCTTGGGTGAAAAGTTCACTGGCTCCAGGTTCCAAAGTGGTCAGCGATTATCTTGATGCAGCAGGGTTGACGCCTTATTTGAATCAACTGGGTTATAACCTGGTGGGTTATGGTTGCACTACCTGTATTGGTAATTCGGGACCTTTACCTGAAGTGATTGAAGAAGCTGTGCAATGTTTTGATTTGAATGTAGCCTCAGTGCTTTCCGGAAACCGTAACTTTGAAGGACGGGTGCATCCTTTGGTGAAAACCAACTGGCTCGCCTCGCCACCCTTAGTAGTTGCCTATGGTCTGGTCGGGAATATTCGAACTGATCTCACTGCTGAGCCGATAGGTGAAGGTTTTGATGGCCAAGCAGTTTATTTAAAAGATATCTGGCCGACACAAATGGAAATTGATGCTGCACTACAGAACGTGAATACCGAGATGTTCCAGAAAGAATATGCGGAAGTGTTTGAAGGCGATGCCAAGTGGAAAGCGATCCAGATTCCACAAAGTCAAACCTATGCTTGGGATGAACAATCAACCTATATCCGGCATCCTCCCTTTTTTTCAGAAATTGATCAGCCGGTGCGACCAATTCAGCCGATCAAACAGGCACGGATTTTAGCTATATTAGGCGATTCAGTCACGACGGACCATATTTCCCCGGCGGGTAATATCAAAAAAGATAGTCCGGCCGGCCGATATTTGCAGCAACAGGGGGTTGAGGTAAAAGACTTTAACTCTTATGGTTCCCGCCGTGGCAACCATGAAGTGATGATGCGAGGTACCTTTGCCAATATCCGAATCAAAAACGAAATGCTGGGTGGCGAGGAGGGTGGCAATACCCTGCATATTCCAAGTGCAGAAAAACTCTCGATTTATGATGCGGCAATGCGCTATCAGGCAGAACAAACCCCACTCGTAATGATTGCTGGGAAAGAATATGGTACCGGTTCTTCACGTGACTGGGCGGCCAAAGGCACCAACCTGTTGGGGGTGAAAGCGGTGATTGCTGAAAGTTTTGAGCGGATTCACCGTTCCAATCTGGTTGGCATGGGGGTGTTACCTTTACAGTTTGTAGAGGGTCAAAACCGGCAGATCTTGAACCTGACCGGCCATGAAACACTGTCAATTTTAGGCTTGTCTGATGATATTCATCCGCATCAAATGCTGAAAGTAGATGTGCAACATACCGATGGTACGTGTAGCCATTTTCAAGTGTTGTGTCGTATTGATACCTTGAATGAGGTGGAATACTTTAAGGCCGGTGGTATCTTGCACTATGTCTTGCGCAATTTGCTCGCTTCCTAAATTGAATTATGAAAGCCCGATACCTACCACAATGCCGGTCAGTTAAGAATTGAAAAACTAAAATTATGCTCAATTAAGACATAAATTTAGATCAATTTAAATTCAAATATAAGGAAATTTAGATTTTTTTTCATCCAAATTTCCTTAACTGACTGGTATTAATCTTTTGATGGGCCTTTTCATAATCTAATGGAGAGCGCTGACCATTGGAACTATGCCTACATTATTAGGTGTAGATATCAAATGTGAACATAGATCTAATCTAATTTATTCATCATATTCCGCAAATGTTTCTTCAATTTCATCCCATTGGGGCAAGTTAAACTTTTTTTATTCACTTCGAATTGTAAACCCATGCCATCAAGTACACGTTCAAATATGTCAAATGAACCTGTAAAATGGCCATTCTCTATCTCTGAAATTGTTGTTTTATTCACTTTAGTTTTTTCTGAAAGACTTTTCTGTGTATAGCCTAATACTTTGCTTATCTTAAAGTTTAGCCCGAAGACCTTCCACCAATTGTAAAACAGAGGCCAATCCCTGAGGGTTCTGAATCTGTTCTATTGGAATGCCATTCATCAATTTATTGGGTGATTTCATAAAATGCTGCATCCAGGCTGTATCCCCACCTGTCAGAGCATCTAGTGATGTGGTAATACGGATTAAAGTGAGGGCGATTTCTCCCTGTTTTGAAGTGGGATCTAATTCAAGAGAGGTTAAATTTTTCACCGAATCTATACTGAGTATTAAGGCTAGTTGATCGTGTGCAAGACCAAGTCGTTCAGCAGCAGCTAAAACTGCCTTAGCTAATATCATTTTCTGTTTTGCAATTTTTTCTGATGTTGTACGCATGACCGATCCCTGTTTCAGACGCTGCTAATTCATAGAGTTTATACTATTTAATTATCATTGATCAGACACTCAATTTTTACTAAATATATTAAATTTGGCTTTACATAAAGAAGCAACGGTTAAATTATTTAACAGCATGTAGTTATTTTTAGACCTTCAGCTTTAAGTTCAAGAGATCGTGGTCTACCGATACAGGCTAAATGTAAACAGAATTTAAATGCGGCCAGTGCTTTGGCATCTTTTGTTGAGTAAAGCTGGAGACGAACATAATCTTCTTGAGTCTTAGGATGCTCTGTTGTGCTCGATTTAGCCAGCTTTAGTAATAAAGGTTGTTTCTTTTTATCTAGCAATTGTACCAAGTCTTGTCCAAGCAAATGCCAAAATTGATGGGGAAACAGGTCTTTTACCTTGGAATAAAATGATTCCAATTGATCGATTTTATTCCATCGATAATGAATGCCAGTATGCGAAACCGTAACACGACTTAAAAATGTCTCAAGCACCGCTTTTATTTGATCTGGCTTTTTTTCAAAGATATTTTGAATATTTTCAAAGAAATAGTTCCTTGCTGTGCACTCTTCAATGGTATCAATCATGGCGGGTTTTAAAGGTTTATCAAGATGATTCGTGTTGTTGAGATCAAATAACCTTGGGTTGTTTTTTGAGACTTGAGTTGGCCCAGTTGTTTGGCATTTTTATACCAGTACTCAACCAGTTCTATAGGTAAGCTCATTTCCTGTGAGACCTGATCTGGATCATGATGAATTTCCAGTAAATTTAGGCACTTAAAAAACCATGCAAATGAGATTTTGGATTCCTTTGTTCCTGCGAAATATTTAGAAAAATCATGAGGCTGTGAGTTAAATGAAACCTCATCCAGAATGTCTTCTATGTTACTTTTTAACCAGTCAGTTTGGTCGTTGAGTATCTATGTCTGGATGATATTGCAGTATTTTATGCCCAGCGATCAGGTAGCTCAGATGAATATAGCTTTTAAAGGTTTCTGTAGGGTCAATGTGACCCAGTAAATGGGCAATCATAAACCAATGATTTTGACCATGCGTATTACGGAGTAACTCTGTCCGAATGGGCTGATATTCTTCTTCGGTATAATCCGTCACATTCTTGACCAGTGGAGCGTAATTACAGTTCAGAACAACGGATAAGGTCGTGGGCACGCCATGGTCACATCTTGGTCACAAAATATAAATTACATTAAGAATATTTTTTATTAAATTGAATAACAAAGGAAGGGGGATTTTTAAAAATATAATAAAATCAACAATAAAAAAGCCCCCATCTTTCGATGAGGGCTTTTTGAATCTGGAGCGGGAAAGGAGACTCGAACTCCCGACCCCAACCTTGGCAAGGTTATGCTCTACCAACTGAGCTATTCCCGCGGAGTCTATAAAGTTTTTTAAATGAAAAAACTAAATGAAAAAATTTTGAGCGGGAAAGGAGACTCGAACTCCCGACCCCAACCTTGGCAAGGTTATGCTCTACCAACTGAGCTATTCCCGCATGCCGTGTATAATACAGCATGAAAAAATGTGGTCAACACCTTTGTTAAAAATCTTGTATCAATTGCATAAAATAAAAGCAAAATATTTTAGACCAGACAATAAATCACCAATATTCATGTGGGAATTCATGAAACTTCGCCACAATCAACAGATTGCGCTGTAACAGATTACCAAAATACTCAGCAGAACAAGGTATACTGACTTTATATTTTCAAAGATTGGAGTCAGGCCATGAGCTTAGAACAACAACTGAAAGATCGTTTAGCACAATTATCTCCGACCCATTTAGACGTGGTGAATGAATCTTCGGGTCATGGCGGTTATTTCCCTGGAAAAGAGTCTCATTTTAAAACTGTGATTGTCAGTCAGGCCTTTGCCGGTTTACGTCCAGTCCAGCGTCATCAGAAAGTCTATGCTGCTGCTGGTGATTTACTGGCCAAAGACAAGATTCATGCGCTGGCAATCCACGCATTTTTGCCTGAAGAATGGGCAGGGCAGGACACGACCAGTCCAGCTTGTGCACATGCACCAAAAAACTAAGAGGAAATGATGGAAACTCAACTTTTAGTCAAAATTATTCATATGTCAGCAGCAGGATTAGCGATTGTCGCCATTCTCGCCCGTGCCTTGACTTTGTTTATTGGTACACAAGGCAACCTACCGAATCCAAAGGCACGAATTGCGCTGGTGGCTTTACAGCATCTGGCCATTACGGTGATCGCGTTTACAGGTATTGTGTCATTGGTGATCAAGGATTTTGATGTGCAACCCTGGTTTTATGCCAAGGTTATTTTATTTTTTGTGCTGGTATCCTCTTTAGCTAAAGCCTATAAAAAAGATGATTCAATCTTGCTGGCACAACGCCGGGCTGGCTTATTTATTGCGGTAGTTTCATTGGTTTCTATTTTGACCTTGGTGATGATCAAGCCGAATTTTGGCTAAAAGCAAGCAGGCTGTGACTTCAAGCGCAGTCTGCCTATGTGAATAATTAAAAATACAAGTGTGATAAAAGTAGTTAAAAATAACAGGAGGGGACATGCATACACGTGTGGTATTTAATCAAAAAGGTGGGGTGGGTAAGTCCAGTATTACCGTTAATCTGGCCGCGATCAGCGCACATCAGGGTTTAAAAACTTTACTCATTGATCTGGATCCACAAGCCAATTCCAGTCAATACGTATTAGGTGAGGATGCGACCTATTCAAGTGACAAGCCGGCATTAGAACCGAATATTGAAAACTATTTTGAAAATGTGCTGGGCAATCAGCAAAGTAAAGGCTTGCTCGGCAATGCAATTGGCTCGATTTTGAAAAGCCGTAGCAAAGGTCTGGAAAGTTATGTGCATCAGTCTCCCTTTAAGTATCTGGATGTGATTCCAGCCAGCCCGACACTGGGCGCTTTGGCACATGCACTGGAGTCCAAGCATAAAATCTACAAACTGCGAGATGCTTTACAACAATTGTCCGGGCAATATGATCGGGTATTTATTGATACCCCACCGGCGTTTAATTTCTTTACACTGTCAGCTTTGATTGCGGCAGACCGCGTGCTGATTCCATTTGACTGTGATGTGTTTTCTAAACGCGCCTTACAGACCCTGATTGAAAATGTCATTGAAACCCAAGATGACCATAATGAAAGACTGGAAATTGAAGGTATTGTGGTGAATCAGTTTCAGGCACAGGCCAGATTACCGCGTGAAGTGGTGCAGCAACTGAAAGATGAAGGATTGCCCGTACTCAATAGTATGTTACCGCCCTCCATCTTAATGAAAGAATCTCATCATAAAAATCAGCCCCTGATTCATTTGGCTACTGATCATAAATTGACTCAGGCCTATCAATCGTTGTTCAATGAGATAGAGCAGAACTAAGATCGAGTTAACTATGAAACTTGTGAAATTAAGCCTGAGTATTGCAGCACTTGCATTGCTGAGTGCTTGTGCAACAACGGTGAAACCCACCTATGTGTCCCCGACCCAGTATCAGACCTTGGGTTGTCAGCAGCTGCAAGGCGAATATAACCGTATTCAGCAATATATCGACAATGGTGTGGAAGCGCCAAAACGCACGGGTGTAGGTGTGGGCGTCGGTCTGGGTGGTGGCTGGGGCAGTCGCGGTGGTTGGGGAATTGGTCCGAGTGTTTCCGTCAATATGGGACAGTCATCCAATACCAAGCGAACCGAACTGGCACGGCTTTTAGGTGAACAGGAAGCGATTGTTCAGGCCGCCCGTTACAAAAATTGTCCGATTGTGGTTCGTCAGAATATTGCTAAATAACCAATTCCTGATCTCTTCATAAATGCTGATCTTGGGTCAGCATTTTTTATGCTTTTTTCAAAATAGCCGAGCTGATATTCCGCTTAATATCACTTGAAATGGCGCGTATCGTTTCAGCATTCTAGATTTATAGACCTGTTCTGGCATGAGAATATTGATTAAGCTATAAGCTAGGCCCGGAATAGTTCATCACGATGATTGAAAATTGGTTATTTGTATTGGGGCTAATCGCCGTTCTGATGATTCCAGGGCCGGCGAATGCCTTGGTCGCCAGCTCTGCGTATCAGCAGGGTCAGGCCAAAACCAGCCTTTATATTCCGGCCATTCTGATGGGCTATTTTTATGCGATTAATGTCTGGGCTTTGTTAATTCATCTGGCTTTACCGATCTGGCCAAATTTCAAAAGCTTGTTGTATGTCCTGAGTACCATCTGTGTGGGCTGGATGACGCTGCATTTATATAAGGCCCAGCAGTTAGAACGCTATAGCAAAAATCATCCGCAGATTCGTCCCTGGCAAATGTTTACTGTCACCTTAAGCAATCCTAAAGCAGCATTGTTGGCCTCCGGGATTTTACCCATGGAAACCTGGCAAAGTCCGACCAACTTTGTTCTGGTGTTTGCTGCCTTTTGCTTGAGTACCGTTCCAGTAGGGATTTTCTGGATGGTCTTTGGTCAGGCAATTTTGAGCAGTCACTCTGAAAAAATAAAAGCCGGCCTTATTTATAAAGGCTCGGCTCTGTTTGTACTGCTTTGTCTGATCCCATTACTGATCAAGCTCTGGGATTAAATGCACAGGCTATAAAAAATCTTAAGCTGTTTTACTTTTTTTGAGTCTTTGTTGAATAAAGCCGATCACACCTGGCAAGACACTTAAAATAATAATACCGAAAATCAAATAGGTGAAGTTATCTTTGACGATTGGCATATTACCGAACATATAGCCCAGAATGACAAATGAGCTGATCCAGATAAATCCACCTACTACATTATAGCTCAGGAAATATTTGTAATTCATGCTGCCAGCACCAGCGACAAAAGGTGCAAAGGTACGAGCAAAAGGCACAAAACGCGCAAAAATAATGGTTTTACCACCATGTCTGGCAAAGAATTGCTGAGTTGCCAATAAATGTTTTTTATTGATAAAGCGCGATTCAATCTCGAAAACCCGCGGCCCGATATATTTGCCAATATGGTAATTCAAGGTATCGCCCAATACTGCCGCAACAAATAAAAGCGGAATCAGTACCCAGGGATCCATCACACCTGTAGACGCTGCCAAAGCACCTGCTGCAAATAGCAAGCTGTCGCCGGGCAAGAACGGCATCACCACCAAACCTGTTTCCACAAAGATAATCAGGAAAAGAATGGCATAAATCCAGATCCCGTAATTGGTGATAAATTCAAGCAAGTGATCATCAACATGCAAGATAAAATCAATCAGTTCCATGAGCCCAGTACAAGCAAAAGTGTGCTCAAATCCTAACAGCGATCACCTATAAAGTCAGTAATAAAAGTCGACTATTTTGCGGCTTATTTTTCTGCTGTCGGGCGAATCCCTTCACTTTTAAAGTGGATGTATCAGCGTATAAACATATTTTTATTGGGGCTTTTTGAGCAGATGACACAAGTTCATCATGGCGTTACACAACGTCTGCGGCATCTATTTCGGCTTTCTGTTTAGATCATGGAATCATCATAAAAATGGCAGGTCAAAACACATGAAAAAATATATTCTGGCGACACTGGTTCTGGCAGCTGCCAGTCCGGCACTTTGGGCTAAATCAGATCAGGCTATTCTGGAGGAAGCAAAACAGAATGTGGTCAGTATTGCTCAGGCACATAAAATGAAAGATGAAACTGGCGTGACCTTAAGGGGGCAGATCGTCAAACAGCGTGCAGCACAAAGTGACGAATTTGAATTAAGAGATAAAACCGGCAGCATCATGATTGATGTGGATGACGACCACTGGAAAAGATTAAAACTCAAAGCAGGCGATCGGGTAGAAGTCTGGGGCGAGGTCGATACGCACCGCAACAAACCCACCGATATTGAAGTGATTCAGATTGAACGCGTGAAATAAACCATTCATTTGGCTGGAACAGGAAAGCAGCGAAACTCTGCTCTCCTATGAACCAGTCAAAAATGAGGGCATTATTTTCTGAAATTTCTTAACTGTTTAATATTTAAACCAATTGGAATAGTGTGCTTAAACACAAGAAAAATGCTAGAATACGGCGCTTATCTTTCGTTTGCCTTTCATAGTTGTTCGTCATGACTACCAATACTCAAATTACTGAAGATCGTATCCTGATTCTGGATTTCGGTTCTCAATATAGTCAGCTCATTGCACGCCGTGTCCGTGAAGCTGGTGTATATTCTGAAATGTATGCCTATGATATGTCTGAAGAAGACATTCGTGCATTTAATCCAAACGGTATCATCTTGTCTGGTGGACCTGAGAGCGTTCACCTTGAAGGCAGCCCGCGTGCGCCACAAGTGGTATTCGAGCTCGGTGTACCGGTATTGGGTATTTGTTATGGCCTGCAAACCATGTGCGAACAGCTTGGCGGTAAAGTCGAGCCAGGTACTGTGCATGAGTTCGGTTATGCAGAAGTTGATATCGTGGTACGTGACAAGCTGATCGGTAATTTACAGGACCGTGAAAACCAGTTGCATGTCTGGATGAGTCATGGTGACAAGGTTGCCCGTATTCCAGAAGGCTTCCAGATCACTGCACAAACTCCAAGCTGTCCAATTGCGATGGTGTCTGACGAAACTCGTGGTTTCTATGGTATTCAGTTCCATCCTGAAGTGACACATACCTCTAAAGGGGCAGAATTACTGTCGAACTTCGTTCATCAAATTTGTGGTTGCCGCGGTCTATGGACGCCAGAACACATTATTGATCTACGTGTAGAACAGCTTCGCCAACAGATCGGTGATGAAAAAGTATTACTTGGTCTTTCAGGTGGTGTGGATTCATCTGTCGTTGCAGCGCTGTTGCATAAAGCGATTGGTGATCAGCTGACATGTGTGTTTGTCGACAATGGTCTGCTTCGTTTGAACGAAGGTGATCAAGTGATGCAAATGTTTGCTGACAATATGGGGATTCGTGTTATCCGTGCTGCTGCAGAAGAGCGTTTCTTGACTGCACTTGCAGGCGAAGTTGATCCTGAAGCAAAACGTAAAATTATTGGCCGTGAGTTTATTGCAGTCTTTGCTGAAGAAGCACGTAAATTAGATGGGGTAAAATTCCTGGCTCAAGGTACGATTTATCCAGACGTGATTGAATCTGCTGCAAGCAAACAGGGCAAGGCACATGTGATTAAATCGCACCACAACGTGGGTGGTTTACCAGCAGACTTGGCTTTTGAACTGGTTGAACCATTACGTGACTTGTTTAAAGATGAAGTACGTAAATTGGGTACCACTTTGGGCTTGCCACACAGCATGATTTACCGTCATCCATTCCCAGGCCCAGGTCTAGGTGTGCGTATCTTGGGTGAAGTGAAAAAAGAATATGCAGACATTTTACGTCTTGCTGATGACATTTTCATGCAGGAACTTCGTGCCAGCGGTTGGTATGACAAGACTGCTCAAGCATTTGCGGTATTCCAGCCGGTGAAATCTGTCGGTGTTGTCGGTGATGGTCGCCGTTATGCATGGGTGATTGCACTGCGTGCAGTAGAAACTGTGGACTTTATGACTGCTCGTTTCGCGCATCTTCCTTATGATCTAGTCGATAAAATCTCGACTCGTATCATGAATGAAATTAAAGATGTGTCTCGTGTTGTGTATGACGTATCGTCTAAGCCACCTGCAACTATTGAATGGGAGTAAAATCGGGATTTCTAAAAGCGATAGCTTTTAGCCGATTTTACGCCAAGAGCTATGCTCGCGGCAGTGAGGGATTTTACGAAGCACGGCTTCTTGCCTGAATGATGCCAAGCGCTATGCTCGCGCCAATCAGGATTTCACGAAGCACGGCTTCTTGCCTGAATTACTGCCAAGGCTATGGCTACGCCAGTCAGTGTTTCAAGGAGCACGGCTTCTTGCCTGAATGATGCCAAGCGCTATGCACGTAGTAAATATCTGGTTGATCGGAGATATCCCGATAAAAAAAGAGCGCTTCGGTGCTCTTTTTTATGAGTTTTTATGAGGATTTTTTCTTCGTGATAGAATATGCAACTTTTCCATGTAAAGTTTATAAAAATTTAAGCTTTCACTAATATTCCTGATTTCATTATTTAAAGGGCAGATCAGAATTGCTTGGTTTGATTGGCCTTTGAATGACCTTGCTGGGTCACGGGCTTAAAGGCATTCCAGGGATTGGCTGGAGCAGGTTTGGGCTTTCCAGCATTTTGGAATGATAAACTTCAATCCGATTTCGGCCTGATTTTTTCGCCTGATATAAAGCGATATCGGCTTGCTTGATCAGCTCCTCCAGCTTTTGCGTAGGCGACTCCAGTTCTGCTATACCAATCGAAATGGTAAAACGAATGGGCTGGTTCGGTTTGGCATAAACAAATTGTTTCTGAATTGCACAACGAATTCGCTCTGCAATCACCAGACTGTCTGGCAGCTGGGTATCTTCCAAGAGAGCAATAAACTCTTCACCACCAAAACGTGCCAGTACATCGCTATGGCGCATTTCTTTACGGGTGACTTCAGCAATCAGTTGTAGTACGCGATCGCCGATGTCATGCCCATAGTTGTCATTGATATTTTTAAAATGATCGACATCAAACATCAGCAGGCAGGTGCTGGCATGTTTGGGCCATTGATGAATAGAACGTTCAGCCATATCGACAAAATGGCGGCGGTTGTATAACTGGGTCAAATCATCCGTATGTGCCAGATTTTTTAAGGTTTGATAGTTCCATTCGTCCAGCAAAGAGCGCAGGAAGGAACGCCGTACGTTCAGAATATTATTCCAGTTAATATAAATGCTAAAAAACCAGAGTGGACTAAAAACGACAGTAAAAATAAAGGCTTGAGATGCATTCATTAACTGGGTCACTCCAATCATGATAAACAGGGCAATCAAGATGGAACAATAGACCGCAACTTTAAATTGGGTCTGTATACACAGATTGGCGATGAGAATAAAGATCGCAGAGGCATAAATATAGGTAGCAACATGGGGGCTGCTTGAAAGCACCAGCAAGCCAATCCATGCAGCTGCAGCCACAGTGGTGGCGATCGGCAGGATTCTATCTAGAATCTGAATATTTTTATATGTGTTAAACAAGTAATAACAGCAAAGCATAGCGCCTAGAACCAAGATGACGCGCATCAGACCAGAAATAAAAAACATGTCTGGAATAATCAGAATATCGGCAAAGAAATACAGCAAAAAGGCAATTTGTGCCAGATAGTTGATTTGACGTAAATTAGTATGACTATGCGTATAGACATAATCGTGAAAATATTGCTGAAACGGGGCAGGAATACGGGCATGAGAGTCTGTCAGCGCCTGTTCGATTAGCTGACGGTTTTGCAGATCACATTCAGATAATTTCAGTGATTTATCGGTCATCGAGTTTTGAAAATATATATTCGCCGTTGAATATATATTTTCATGCTGAGCAGACATGTCCTGGTCCAGGATTATTTTTATAGGTGCCTATTATGCCGTGATTGGATGAAAAATAACCTCCCTAAAATTGGGTATCTGACTTAAATTTGACTTTAAAACGTAACAAAAATTATATTTTTTAGCTGCGAAAGTGATTGAAATCCATAAAAATAATTTTTAATTGCTTTAATTTTTAAATTAAAATCATTCGTTTCACGTGAAACATTGGGTAATTGGGCCAGCAATGTCGAAATGGCTTCTAGCGCAGGCTTGAGAGCACCCTAATCAGCATTGAGCCACTTCCACTCAGGCTGTTACACTGCGAAATTCAGGTTTTATCGCTTGAACAGGAGTTAGATCGATCAAGCGATGTTAAGGGTTTTATACGTATCTAAATATTTCCAAAGATAGATTTTGCAAATAGACCCTGTAAATTGTCCTGAATAGGGAGACATCTTGCAGCAGTCCAAGGGAAGAATGTTTCATATAATTTAAGATTTAGAATGAAAATGCCGAGGTGAGCTCAGCCATGTCGAATAATAGTGATATTGAACTGTCCAATTCGGATGATTGTGAAAAATATGTCAATCAGTTTATTCAGGAATTCCCTTTACGCCGTGCCGAAATCGGACAGGGTACCGTAATCAAACGTGCCTTGCCCAGCCGGCATAAACGCATGATTGGTGCCTGGTGTTTTCTGGATCATGCCGGTCCGGCCAGCTTTCCACAAGGAGATGGCCTAGATGTTGGGCCACATCCCCATATTGGTCTGCAGACTTTTACCTGGATGCTGCAAGGCACCATGATGCACAATGACAGTTTAGGTACTCAGCAGCTGATTCGTCCCAAACAGGTCAATCTGATGACCTCGGGCTATGGCATTTCACATACGGAAGTTTCTCCAGAAAGCGAAACGCATATGCATGCAGCGCAGTTATGGATTGCCTTACCGGATGACAAGATCAATATGGCACCGGCTTTTGAGCATTATCCTGAATTGCCGGTAGTGCATGATCAGGGCATCGAATTTACCGTCTTAGTCGGTGAATATTTAAAAACCGTTTCACCGGTAAAAGTGCATAGTGAACTGCTCGGGGTAGACCTGTATGCAGCAGAAAGTACCAGTGCGCGCTTAGCCCTGAATCCAAAATTTGAATATGGTTTTATGGTACTTGAGGGCACGGCCAGCATTAATGGACATGAACTGACGGAAGATAACATGCTGATCCTTGAACCGGGATTAGAGCAGGTTAATGCTGATATTCATGCCGGGAGCCGTGTGCTACTCATTGGTGGTGAACCATTTGAAAGCCCGATTTTACTGTGGTGGAATTTGGTCGGACGTACCACCGAGGAACTTAAAATTGCGCGGCAAGAATGGATTGAAGGCCATGAACGCTTCGGTTCGATTCCGGCCTATGATGGACCACGTTTAGAAGCTCCCGCATTTCCAGACCGGATGCGTGCTTCCAGATAAATGATCAGAATTGCAGGGGTGGATGGAACCCTGTCGGATTTGAACTGAAAATGGCAAATCTGCAACCTATGGAACAGATCATTACAGTCATCAAAAATTGCGCTACATTCCGCTGCTTTTTGCTATGCTCAGCAAGCAAGAACAATAAAATCATGAGACTAATATGCGTGTTTTACATCATCTCGAACAATCACGATCGTTTCGTATTCTCTGGGCCATGGAAGAGTTAGGACTGGATTATGAAGTGCAATATTATCAGCGCCAGCCTAATCTTTCCGCGCCACCCGCTTTAAAACAGATCCATCCCTTGGGTAAGGCACCAATTCTGACCGATCAGGAGCAGGTACTGGCGGAATCTGCGGCGATCCTGGAGTATTTACAGGAAAGCTATGATGAACAGCAGCAGTTTCGCCCAAAAGATCCTGCCGATAAGGCCCAGTACCGTTACTGGATGCATTATGCAGAAGGTTCATTAATGCCACTGCTGGTGATGCAACTGGTGATGACCACTGTACCGAAACATACCCCTTTGCTGATTCGGCCTGTGGCCAAGAAAATATGTGATGGGGTGAAAAAACAGTTTGTACAAAGCCGCTTAAAAGATCATATCCAGTTTCTGGAACGTTATTTGAGTGAGCATGATTATTTTGCCGGACATTTCAGTTTTGCCGATATTCAGATGAGTTTTCCTTTGGAAGCCATGCAAAGCCGGACTGGCCAAAGTTATCCAGCGATTCAGGTTTATCTGAAACGGGTATCGCAACGTGCAGCCTATGCGCGTGCACTGGCCAAAGAAAAACAGATAGCATCCTGAAAAAAAAGCTGCCGATGGCAGCTTTTTTAATGGGGGATATCAGTCTGGAAAGCTAAGGCGCTCTTTAGGGAAAATTACCTTAAAAGAGGAACCCTGGTTTTCCTTGGACTCAATTTCGAGATGTGCCTGATGTTGCATCAGGACATGCTTGACAATTGCCAATCCTAAACCGGTGCCACCAGTACGCCGGCTACGATCTGAATCGATTCGGTAAAAACGTTCGGTCAGACGTGGCAAGTGTTTGGGATCAATTCCGATGCCGTTATCTTCTACTACAAAATAGGCAGATTCACCATCATCATGCCACCCCATGGTAATGATTCCACCTTTAGGCGTATATTTAATCGCATTGGTGATCAGGTTGCTAAAGGCGCTGGCCAGTTCCATATCTGAACCGATCAGATCGCAATGACTGTCAATGTCCAGATTCAGGGTATGCCCATAATCGATATTATAGGCCTGTGCATCATCAAATAGCTGATTCATCAGACTTGGCATTTCGATGATCTGGTTTTTGGCAATATTTTTGTCATTTTCCAGACGTGACAGCAGCAGCAGGTCATTCACCAGCGCGTTCATGCGTCGGGTCTGCGACTGCATCTGATCAAAGGCGCGTTTCCAGCGCGGATTGATATCTTCCTGGTCGGTAAAGGTTTCAATATAGCCACTGAGTACGGTTAAAGGCGTGCGCAGCTCATGCGAAATATTATCGACAAAATCTTTACGCATCTGTTCCAGATTGTGCATCCGGGTCACATCATAGGCGACCAGTACCCGGCTTTCACCGCCGAAACGGGTCATTTTGACCTGGACATAATGATCTTCGAACAGCGAAGATCGCATTTTCAGGCCATCTGGTGACTCATCAATATGATGATAATATTCAATAAAACTCGGTTGGCGCAGCAAAGTTAAAATATTACGGCGACGGTCATCACTGGAAATTCCGAGCAGACGTTCGGCGGCTGGATTCCACCATTCAATCTGCTGGTTTTCATCAATTAAAACCACTGCTTCTTGCAAGGCCACCAGTGAAGACTGCGCTCGATCGATCAGTTCCACCATTTCTGCCTGCACAATCCGTTCCTGCCGCTGAGCGCGATAAACATTGAATAACAGTGCGCCCCAAATCCCGCCGATATTCGGCGGAACATCATAAGGGCGATTAGAAATCCATTCATTGACCAGATATAAAGAGCGCATCTGGGTGCTAAAGAACGCCACAAAGGCAATGACGATACAAATCCAGAAATACCCAATCCCAAAACCGATAAGGCTGGCGATGATCAGGAAAAAAGCCAGTAAGCGTAAATCCTGTTTGGCAAAATCCCATAAACTGCTGTAACGGATTCTTTTGTGCTCACGTGCCAGTTCGGGGACAGGGTAGGGTTCATACATAAAACAAGATTTACCTTAAAAGACGTTAACCTAAAGCCACATCTGCACGGGTTGAAAAACGGTAACCGGTTCCACGTACGGTTTGTACATAGCGGTTTGCGCCATAAGGTTCCAGCACTTTGCGCAAACGGCGTATATGGACGTCAATAGTGCGGTCTTCAATATAGACGTTGCCGCCCCAAACCTGATCCAGCAATTGCGCACGGGTATAGGCACGTTCCGGATGGGTCATAAAGAACGCCAATAGACGGTATTCAGTGGGCCCCATTTCCAGAATTTTATCACCAAAATTAACCCGCTGACTGACCGGATCCAGAATCAGGCCATTGGCATCAATGGTTTTTTCACCGCTGAGTGCATTGGCACGGCGCAGGACAGCTTTAATGCGTGACACCAGCTCCCGGGTCGAGAACGGCTTGGTCATGTAATCATCGGCACCGGCATCCAGACCTTGTACTTTGTGGTCTTCTTCACCGCGTGCGGTCAGCATGATCACCGGAATTTCTGACAGGCTTTCATCACGTTTCAGACGACGACATAGATCTACACCGCTGATCCCGCCCGGCATCATCCAGTCCAGCAAAATCAGTGCCGGACGCTGATCCACAATCATCTGATGCGCCTGCTTGGCATCTTCGGCCTGTAAGCATTGAAAACCGGCCATATCCAGAGAGGTATGGATCATTTCCCGAATCGGGAGTTCGTCATCGACGATTAATATGTAGTCATCTTTCACAACGCAATACCCTATTTCATGTAAACGGTGAACCGTTTTATATTTATGACAGGCTTATTACAAAGACTAATTATGACAGTATCATTGCAGAAAGGGAAAAACTGCTGAAATTCGCAAAGATTTGTGACAATTTTAGTAAAGAAACTTGTTAAAAAATCATAAATTAATTTTACTTTTATCGGTGCTTCAGCAGAAATTAGCAACCTGTTTTAGAATGCAGAAAATCTGATTAAGCCTTTGATTTAACAGCTATTTTTTGTCTGAAAATGACTCCAATAATGCCAAAAATACCACACTGCACGATGATAAAACTTCCTCCAATGACTGCTTGAATCCACTCATGACCCAGCGAATGGCAATTTGGGTGACATAGCCATTTAAACCGGTCGACACCAGTGAAATTTCCTGCTCACTACGATTTAACTGCGGCATCATTAACATGACAAAGGCATGAATCATGCGGTCGAAGCGCGACATGGTTTCATGAATGGTGGCCTGATTATGCAACTCCTGCACCAGCATGGCATCAATATAAATGATCCGTGCCATACGCGGATTGTCACGCAAGGTGCTAAGCAAGGCGGTTAGCCCCGCTTCAATCATTTTTTTCGGATCAGTGGATGCCTGCATCATGGCCTGCATGACATTCTGTTGCAGTTCATCAATCAGTTTTAAAAAGATGGTCTGAAACAGGTGCTCACTTTTTTTAAAAGATTCATAAAAATAACGTTCGGTCAGTTTGGCTTCATTGCAGATATCTTTTACGGTTACTGAAAAAAAGCCATGGCTGCCATAAGCTTCAATGCCGGCTTCAATCAGCTTTTCACGACGTACCTGCTGTCGCTCAGCCATCGACAGGCCTTTAAACTGACGTTCCTTGCTTTTGGGTGGTCGTGATGGTGCTGCTGCATTGATTGAATCGGTCATAAGGCCTGGCTACTCATCTGCATGAAGATTTTGAATATCTTAGCAATAAATCACGCTTTGACCTATGTCGAAATTCAGCAGAGGAATTTGGCCGCTAAGGACATCGGATAATTATTGACAATCTATATTGTCAAAATTATATTGAGGATCTGTGCTAACTCCTGAAACAACAGAGCAAGATCCTGCTGTCATGGAAGAGCAGTTATTTACATAAGGAAATTCAATGAAAAATTTTAAGAATAAAGTCGCTGCCATTACCGGTGCCGGTTCAGGGATCGGTCAGCAACTGGCAGTTTTGCTGGCACAGCAAGGCTGTCATCTGGCACTAAGTGATATTAATGAACAGGGACTGGCACAAACGGTTGAATTGTTGCAGGGCAGTGATGTTCGGGTGACGAGTCAAAAAGTCAACGTGGCCAAGCTACAAGAGGTACGCAACTGGGCAGCACAGGTGGAGCAGGATCATGGCAGTGTCAATATGATCTTTAACAATGCCGGCGTGGCACTTGGCTGCACCGTAGAAGGTGCGAGCTATGAAGATCTGGAATGGATCGTCGACATTAATTTCTGGGGCGTGGTGTATGGCACCAAAGAATTTTTGCCTTTAATTAAGAAAACCGGCGATGGTCATGTGATTAATATTTCCAGTCTGTTTGGTTTAACCGCGCAGCCGACCCAGTCGGCATATAACGCGACCAAGTTTGCAGTGCGTGGTTTTACCGAATCCTTGCGTCAGGAACTTGATCTGCAAAATTGCGGTGTGAGTGCACTTTGTGTACATCCGGGGGGAATCCGTACCAATATTGCCAATGCTGCGAAAATGAATGACAGTATGCTGACCTTGGGCATGAATCCGGAAAAAGCCGCTCGTAATTTTAATAAACTGCTGCGTTGCCCGCCAGTAGAAGCCGCTCGTCAGATTCTGGAGGCGGTACAGAAAGACAAACGCCGTTTATTAATTGGTAACGATGCCAAAGCTGTTGATTTGATTCAACGGATCTTGCCAAGCGGCTATCAGCATGTCACTGCACTGGCAAGCCAATTCGGCAAAAAGAAGAAAAAATCTGCTTAAATCATTGGATATTAAACCCGCAAAAGCGGGTTTTTAATCTTTTATTGTAGATCAGGAGTGAGTTGCTGTAAGGCTGTAGGCATGTAAAATAATGAAGCTAAACCAATATTTTAATGGTTTTTTTCTTCCAGACCAACTGATAATACAGTCCCTGCAAAATACACATGCTGACAAAGGCCAATGCATAGGCATACCAGATCCCTTCCAGCCCCCACCACCGGCTAAACAGATAAGCGGCAGGAACTTCAATACAGAGAATTGCAAAAATATTGATCAGCATCGGTGCAGTTACCGTACCACTTGAACGCATAATTGACGCAAAAATGGCGCTGGCACCAAAGAATAAAATAGACCAAAGCACAATGAATAAAAGTTGCTGACCCAGCACCACGACCTGAGGATCAGTAATAAACAGTGCCATTAAATATTTTGAGAACAGATAGGCCAAAACCACCAAACCGCCAGTAAACAGAATATTCATACTGAGTGCAGTCCGTGTGACTTTATTCAGCAAATCGGATTTTCCTGCACCAATCGCTTGTGCACCAAACACAGAAGCTGCAATCGCAATCGACAGAGCAGGAAACTGGATATAATTTAACACCTGGTTGACCGCACCATAGGCAGCCGTTGCTTCTGCGCCATAGCGGTTGACCAAGCCGACAATCACCAGACCGGCGACAGAAGTCGTGATCATCTGTATTCCAGTCGGAACGCCCAGACTTAAAATAATTTTGCTTAATTTAGGCTGATGGCGGATATGTTTTAATAATGCCCAGTCGAGCCTGAGCGGATGTTGTTTATAATTTAAATACAGGACTAGAAACAACAATACGGCCAGATTACCCAAAATGGTGGCAATTGCCGGCGAGATAATGCCCATTTGGGGAAAGCCAAAATATCCGGCAATTAATATCGGGGTGACTACCAAGCCCACGCCAATGGTGAGTGCGGAAGCAAACAGCGGTGTGGTGCTGTCGCCTACACCGCGCAAGATAGAGGTATAAATAATATAAATAAAAATTAGGGGACTACCTGCCAGCATCCATTGCACATAGGGCAAGGATAAATGCATCACCTCCGGATCTGTACCGAGCGCCAAGAGGATATTTTCGGCAAAAATCACACCAAACAGCGCGATCAAGCTTCCGCCAATCAAGGTCATAAATAAAGTTGAACCGACCACACAGCGCACTTTTTCGATATTTTTTGCGCCCCAGGCCTGTCCAATAAGTACAGTAGAACCGGCAGATAAGCCAATGACAAAAGCCATCAAACAAAACAGGATCGGGAAAAATACCGCAACCGCAGCAATGGCATTGACTCCCAGCATTTGCCCGACAAAAACCGTATTAATCGTGCCTGAAAGGCTTTGCAGGATATTGGTTGCAATTAATGGCAACAGAAATACCAGAAAGGCCTTCCATAAATTCTGTTGTTGGATCAGTGATTGCTGTACCATGCCCTATCCTGTTATTGATTTTTCATCTATTTAATTATATTGCTATTATTGAATAAAGCAGGAATAAAGGCCTTAGCTTTTAAGTAACTAAGGCATTTATTTTATAAGAATTTTAGTTAAAATTTGAATTAAACCTTTGAAAGAATTTGACCTGCCTGAATCAGGGTCTGTTCTTTTTTTGCAAAACAGAACCTGAGCAGGCGTAAATCGGCAGGCGCTTGCTGGTAGAACACAGAGACTGGAATTGCCACGATCCCGTGTTGCTCTGCCAGAAAATGACACATCTCTACATCATTTAAATCAGGCCGGATAGCCGAATAATCGAGATTCTGGAAATAAGTTCCTTGAGAGGGCGTCCATTTAAAACGTGATGTTTCTATTGATGAATTAAATAGATCACGTTTGTTTTGATAGAACCGGGAAAGTTCGCGTATATGTTCAGGATGCTGTTGCATGTATTCCGCCAAAGCCACCTGAATCGGAGTCACGCCACAGAAGCTGGCAAACTGATAAATCTGTCTGAACATTTTCATGAGTGGCGGTGCCGCAATACAAAAACCGGTTTTCCAGCCGGTGACATGAAAGGTTTTACCAAAAGAACCAATCACGAAGCTACGCTCGCGCAGTTCAGGAAATGACCAGGCTGAATGGTGCTGAACGCCGTCGAAAACCAGATGTTCATAGACTTCATCGGATAACACCACAATATTGCGCTCACGGATCAGCTCAATCAGATGTTGCCAGTCTGCTCTGGACCAGACACTACCGCTGGGGTTGTGAGGAGTGTTGACCACAATCATGCGGGTACGCTTATTGATGGCATCTTTCACCTGATTCCAGTCCACAGAAAACTCTGGATGCTGTAATGCAATATGTACAGGCGTTGCACCAGCCAGCTGTACTGCAGGTGCATAACTGTCATAGCTCGGATCGAAAATAATCACTTCATCACCCGCACGAACTGTGGCCTGAATCGCACAAAAAATCGCAATTGTGGCGCCGGAAGTAATCGTGATCTCTTCTAGCGGGTCAATGCTCAGCTGATCGCGCTGTCGATACAGATCGGCCACCAGCCCACGCAATATCGGCAAGCCATCTCCAGGTGCATACTGGTTAAATCCGTTATGACTGGCCCGGCTCAAAGCCTCAATCAATGCCGGTGGCGCAGGAAAGTCTGGAAATCCCTGTGAAAGGTTCAATGCGCCGAGTTTTTGTGCCAGGGCCGACATGGTGCTAAAAATCGTGATGCCTAGATCAGGCAGTTTAGAGGGGAATTCCAGCATGTCCTTGGCCTTGAAAATAAGATTGAATCCAGTGTAGCAGCAAGTTCTACTCTGGATAATCAGAAAATTCTGAAATATTTGGCATTATTTTTACTTCTATTTTTCAGAGATTTATTGAATAGGTGCAATTGAATTACTGAAAATCAAATGCCTAATTATGTGAAATGCACACTGAGCTGGACGAAATGGACAACTTTTCCTAGAATTTGCTCCACAAGAATAATGCTTAAAACTATAACTATAAAATGCCAAAACATATTCATCTGCTGCTGGAGCAACTTGGGCTGAACCGGCAGCATCGTGCGCTGCATCTGCAGTTTTCACATCTGCCCTTAAATCATCAGGTCCTGATTCAGCGGGTTGATGGCCAGCATCAGATTAATCAGGGTCTGCAGGCAGAACTGATCTGCCTTTCTACGCAGGCCAATCTTGCTTTAAAGCAATTTATAGGCTGTCAGGTGGCAGTAGATCAGATAACAGATCGTGGCGAACTTTTTCGAACCAGTGGCATTATTACCGCAGCCAGTCAGGGACACAGCGACGGTGCCTTGAGCTTGTATAAATTAACTATGCAGGATGCTACTGCACTCTGGCACAAACGCCGTAATAGTCGGGTGTTTATGAATAAGAGCGTACGCGAAATCAGTGAAATATTATTTAGTGAATGGCAAAGCAGAAGTGCATTATTTGCAGCCAGTCTTAGTCTGGACTTGACCGGATTAAATCGGGATTACGATGTACGCCCTTTTGTGATGCAGTCCAATGAGTCGGATTATGATTTTTTAACACGTTTATGGCGTAGTGAAGGAATAAACTGGCTGATTGATGAAAAGCACTCCATTGTTCCGGTGTCTGCTACTGAGATTCAGCCGCAGAACCTGCGTTTAATCGATCATTCTCAAGCCTTTTCAGCTTTAAAACGCCGTTCAATCCGCTTCCATCGCAGTCATGCCACCGAGCAGTTTGATACGCTGACCAGTCTGATTGCCGTACGTCAGCTTAATTCCAACAGTACCCATACCCAGCGCTGGCAAGCGCAGCACCTTGCGCAGGATCAAAGCCAGTCCTTATTAAATACTCATCAGCAAAGTAGCGTGCAGGATACGGCCAGTCTGAATCTTGAAGATGCCTGGAGCATTAGTCCGGCCTGGACAGGTGATTTGAATGCCGAGGATCAGGTGACGGCATCTGGTACGGCACAACTGGAACGACTGAATCAGCAGCTCAATCATTATCATGCGCTACAATCCAAATATTTTAAAGCCAGCAGCAGTGTACGTGATGCTCAGGTCGGGTATTGGTTTGAATTAAAACAGCATGCTGAAATTGATCAGCATCCCGTGCATGAGCGTGAATTTTTGATTTTGGGTAAACGCTTCTATAATCAGAATAATTTACCTAAAGATATTTTATTGCAGCTAGACAGCTTGCTCGGCCAAAGTGATTGGCAAATTTCGGAGGAAGAACGGCAGGCCAATGAGTTGTATATCGTCCGCCGTGACATTCCGGTCGTACCTGAATATCAGCCTTTTGCGCATCGCCCCGCTGCATATCCGCAGCGGGCTCGAGTGGTCGGGCCTGAAGGTGAAACAATCCATGTCGATGCTTGGGGAAGAGTGAAAGTTCGCTTTCTATTTACCCGAAGTGATGACCATCAACATGATGCTGGTGCAGGCAGCAATGACAATGATAGCGATTCGGCCTGGATTGATGTATTAACCCCTTGGGCTGGTGAAGGTTATGGAGTCAGATTGCATCCACGAGTTGGTGAAATGGTGGTGATTGATTTTTTTGAAGGCGATATCGATCGGCCCTTTGTTATGGGACGGATTCACGAAGCAGAACGACATCCAGTGATGTTTGATGCGAAGGGACAGTTACCAGCCACCAGAAAACTCAGTGGGATCCGTTCCCAAGAAGTAGAGGGTGAGGGTTTCAACCAGCTGCGTTTTGATGATACGACGGATCAGATTAGTGCGCAGTTACACAGTAGTCATGGTGCTAGCCAATTGAATTTAGGAAATCTCAGTCATCCTAAAGAAACCGAATCGAGTGAAGGTCGTGGGGAAGGGTTTGAACTAAGGACAGATCAGTGGGGGGTGGTACGAGCAGGGCAAGGCTTACTGATTTCGACCTATTCGCAAGATACAGCAGCAGGTAATCACCTGGATGCTAAGCCTGCCAAGAACCAGATGGAATCAAATCTGAATAACACCAAAGTTCTGAGTGACATGGCAGAAGCTCAGCAGACTGATCCGCTTGAGCTTTTTAATAGCTTAAAACAATTTCTGAATCAACTTGAGACTGAAGATGCGAGCAAAGCCACTGCATTTAAACAGGCTGTTATGGTATTAACGGCACCACATTCGATTGCGCTGAGTACAAATGAAAATATTCATTTATCTGCAGACCAGCAGATAAATTACAGTGCAGGGGAAAGTATCCATCTATCGACTCAACAGTCTCTGATTGCACATGCGCAGCACAAGATCAGCCTATTTGCTGCTCAGAACGGAGCACGCTTATATGCAGGCAAAGGTAAAATTGAAATACAGGCCCAAGATGATGCCATCGAAGCAATTGCACGGAAGGTGATTAAGCTGATTTCAACTGAAGACAAGATTGAGATCACCAGTCCGAAAGAGATCCTGCTAACCGCGGGAGGGTCTCAAATAAAGATTAATAGCAGTGGAGTATGTATCACAACTGGTGGAAAGTTTGAATGTAAAGCGGGGCAGCATTTGTTTGAAGGTGGAGCGACCGCTAAAGCTGAAATACCCAATTTACCTATAATTCAAGATATTAAGACTTTCACAAATAAATGGGATTTTTATAATCTTTTCTATGAGGCTGATTTTAAGGATGTTAAATATAAATTAATCAATAATAGAAATAATACCTATGTATTAGGCACACTTGATCAACATGGTCGAACTCAACGTATGAGTAATTATAATAACGAAGGTTACGACATTCTCATTGGTACAGAAGATAAATGGACTGTGCTTGTCGATGATGAAAATTTAGAAGAAATAGATCATATTTGTAGTTCTTGTGGGCAAGATCAAGATGAGGAAAATGAGGAATAATTATGAACTGTCTTGCAAATATTAAATTTTTAGATGCTCTTGACCAACCCATCAATGGTTTAGTTCATCAACTCTGGGTAGGTTCAACGCTAATTTCTGATTATGTTACACCTGCAAGCGGCGAATCTGTATGGATTAGGCGGCCAGTTGGCACTACTATTGATGTAAAAATAAAAAGTATTACATCGGGCCAATATAAATCTAAGGTTAAAATAGAACTTATTGGTGAAAAGGTAGTCTTTATTGTTCGTAGCCCTAAAGTACTTCTGAAAGGTTTAAACCTCTCAGCCAGGGATGTAGCAACAGGTACATATTTAAGATCAACATATATAGTCGCTGAAGGTGATTATTTATCCCGGATTGCAGCTGATAACCATACAACTACAGCGGAGTTGAGTAGGATAAATAATCTAAAAAGTGATACAGATATCCATCCAGGACAAGTACTTAAGATTCCTCTTAAAAAAACTGAAGTAACTGTTTTAGCATCTGAAAGTAAATCTAAGCTAGAAGTACCAGCATCAAGGAAGCAAGAAAAAACGAAGGTTATAGTTGTTCAGAAGAGTGATACTTTATCATTGATTGCTAAGCTTACAAGAAACTCTCCAGATGAAATTAGAAAGCTTAATAATTTAAGTAGTGATAAAATCAGTCCAAATCAAAAACTAAAAGTTTATGATCGTAAAGTTACTTCTATTTCAACTAAACCTCAAGCAGAGAAGAAAGGAGAAGATAGTTCTTTAACTCCCCCCATAGTTAAACAAAATGCCTCTGAAAATAAAGAAAAAACGCCTGTAGCTAAGGTTGAATCGCCGCTACCTGTCAATAAAAATGGTTTATTGCCACAAGCATGTGGAAGAGAAAAATATTATAAGAGAACATTAGCTCGAATAGCTGAGCTTCATTCGGTTTATCAACCTTATATTATTAAATTAATTAATACAGGGTATCAAAAACTAGGTATATGCTGGGTGATTACAGATGGTTATAGAAGTCCCTCTGCGCAAGATGCGTTATCAAGCGC
This sequence comes from Acinetobacter sp. YH12151, assembly GCF_013418355.1. NCBI lineage: Bacteria > Pseudomonadati > Pseudomonadota > Gammaproteobacteria > Moraxellales > Moraxellaceae > Acinetobacter > Acinetobacter sp. YH12151. The sequence goes on from NZ_VPCG01000009.1 coordinate 94,841, forward strand.
TAATACAAAGGCTAAAGGATTGAGCAGTTATCATCAATATGGTCTTGCAATAGATCTATACTCTGTCCGAGATGGCGAAATCGTTCTTTTTAATAAAGAATTAAGTATAGAAGACAGAACAAAACAAACAGAGAGTGATCACAAAAAATTAGGGCCTATAGGGGAGGAATTGGGGTTGGTTTGGGGAGGGAGGTGGAAGACTATAATAGACAATCCCCATTATGAATTACATCCTAATGGAAAAACTTGGCGTGATTTAAAACCAAAGTTATTAGAAATTGGTGTAAGTAATTATAAAAAATTGGAATTTTAATAATCAGGATATCTGTGTATGAAGCCCATTTTTTTATTAGTGTGTATTTTTTTTCTGTCTAGTAGTTGTACTGCTAAAAATTATTTATATTATAAGCATACAGGCTATGAAATTAATAATAAATTTAAAAAACTACAAGGATTTAATATTGATTATGAAGGGCTTTGTTGCACAAAGATTTGAAATGCAAAGTGCCCCTAATTGAGCCAAATTTAAGGCGTAACTTGGGTAAGTGGTCGACCTAATTCCGTAAATCTGTTGAGGACTGCTACACGTGCATGAATTTCATTCACCTGACTAGGAAAGCTTCTTGCCATTAA